>SFBL01000025.1 GCA_007095785.1 Microcystis aeruginosa Ma_SC_T_19800800_S464 | reverse complement strand
TTTTTCGGAAAAATAGGTTGTAATAGGAGATTCTTTGTTTTCCTAGACAAAAATAATTACTTTTTCAAAAAAACACTTTTCTATTTTTTTGTTGGGTATTTTATTCTCTGGAAGTCCCTAATACCAAACAATTTCGCTGGATTGTTACGATCAAGGAGAATCTCGAATGTTTATTCGCAGAGAATAACAATGTGTTTATCGCTGGCGATCTGTTGTGGTATCCGGTCGAGGGGGATAATAAAATCTGTCAAGCGCCAGATGCTATGGTGGTGTTTGGCAGACCGAAGGGCGATCGAGGTTCCTATAAGCAATGGTTAGAAAACCAGATTGCACCGCAGGTGGTCTTTGAAATTCTCTCTCCGGGCAACACTAAAGCGGAAATGCGCCGAAAATGGCAATTTTATCAGCGTTTTGGCGTAGAAGAATATTATCTCTACGATCCCGATGCTAATTATCTACAGGGTTGGTGGCGAAGGGGTGATCGATTGGAGATGATTCCCGCGATCAATAATTGGCAGAGTCCGCTTCTAAAGATTCGTTTTCAACTGGAGAGTCCCCAGTTAGCTATTTTTTATCCCGATGGATCGCGGTTTTTGACCACCCTAGAAATCAAGCAAAAAGCAGATTCTGCCGAACAACGGGCGCAACAAGCTGAGGCCAAATTAGCCCGCCTAGAGGCGCAATTACGGGACCTGGGGATTAATCTAGAGGAAAGCTAACGAGAGACTGGAAGGACGGGGTTTAACCACTGGAGAATCTCATCTTTGAGACGGGAATTATCCCGGGCAAGTCCCTGTTTTAACCATTGGCCGATCGCGTCGAGGGGAGTAAATACTTCTCCGGTTTGCCAACTGACATCTTGACTCAAGGGAGTGAGATGATTACCCGGAAGAGTTCGCAGGGCAATTAAATCATTAAAGCGTTTTTTTAGCAGGGGATTTAATACCAGAGATTGATCGATTGTGTCGTCTTGAAAACGGATTAAAAGATTGCGACGAATGGCATAATCTTGGAAAATTAACTCGTTTGTTTCTTCGGGGGAAGGGGTAAATTCGAGGTTAAAAGTGGTGTCAATTTGTAAAGGTTCGATAAAGGGAATAGCCCGACGAATGGGATAATTATTAAAGGAAATGAGGATATTTCCCGCCCGTTCCACTTCGTAGAGACTACCGATTAATAAATGTAGTTTACACCCCATACTGTGACCCAATCCGTAGATGGGGAGATAACCTTGGGGCAGACTACGATTCCAGCGCAGACGTTCAATAATATTATCAAAACGGTTTAAAACTGTGCGGGCGATCGATTTGTGATCGAGGGTATTAACAAAGGGAGTAGCGACAATAGCGTATCCTGAATTCCCAAGACTTTCTAATAACCAACGATAGGTAATATTCGGGGCTGCCGCCACAAATGCCCCCCCTAAAAAGTGAATGATACCCTGGGGACGACGGGGGAGAAAAACCCAATTACCTGCTATTTCTTGCCAATTCATAATTAGTTATCAGTTAATTTATAACTTAGTCACTCACCAAATAAAGACCACTTCATATTATACTAAATCCTGTTTAAAAGGGATAGGAGATTAGCCCGAGAGCAGCCCGCTGGATCAGGATAACTGCTTGCCCAAGTTATAAAAGATCGGGAGGAATAATTCTAGGGCAGTTTTTTCTTAATAAAAACCACTAATTGAGACATTTGTTTCTTCATACTTTCCATTTCTGTTTGCATTTGGGCAATTTGGGCAGAGAGAGTCTTAATATCGGTGGTATAATCCCCGGTGAGTTCCTGTAGTTTCGGGATAGAAACTGTTGGTTTGGGAGAATATTGTTTTGTCTTGGCCATCGCTTCTTTAATCGCTTGTACCAATTGTTTTTGGTCGAAAGGCTTCTCAATAAAGGCAAAATGCTGGAAAGGTTCGGGTATTTTCTCCACTACCTCCTCTTTCCGTCCCGACATTAACACTAGGGGGATACTTTTGAGATTATCTTCGCTTTGGATTTGCTGAAACACCTCCCAACCGCTCATTTTCGGGAGAAGGAAGTCCAAAATAATCAAATTCGGGTTTTCGGCACGGATGAGATTATAACCCTCTAATCCGTCTTTAGCTTCGAGGAATTCAAAGTTACCCTCTGGTAACATATCGCGAACGCGCATCCTGATCACTTTACTGTCATCGATAACGAGAATTTTATGATTTGACACGATAGACACCTTAGACAAGAAATAGATAAGCTGGATGATTCGAGGGGGTATTAGGGGAAACTTTCGCCATAGGGATTGGAGATTACCAAAAAACCCTTAGAAACTAACATACACCATAAAGAAAAAACCTCGGTTAATGTCCGAGGCTGCTGTTGTAGGAGAACTCAATGCAAAACAAAAGGAAGATACCAAAACCAAAGAGGTTTTGAACGGTAAATCACCTTTGTTGTCCCATTGTAACCCCTGTTTAAGCGTATCGGGAGGAAGTAGCACTTTTTAGGGCTAAATAACCTAAACCGAGACATAAAAGCGCATTTACGCCCAAAAATGCCTGAGCGATCGCACCAGAACCTAACCAGATCAGAGTAGGATGGATAACAGCACTGATACCTAAAGTCACCGCCATAGCTAAAGATACCCCCACTGCTAACCATTTTGCTTGGGGATGACTCAAAAGCAGAGCAATCAGGACAAAGGGCAGGATAACACTGGCAAAAAGCGGATTAAGGGCAGAACTTCCCTGAATAACGCCTCCTAGGTCAGAAAGAGAACTACCCATGACTCGGAAAGGCCATTGGGGTAAATCGAAGATATAAAGACCTCTGAGGAAAAATAAGCCAGAACTGCCAAAAATTAGACCAGCATTCAAAAATCCGTTCCAGGGGAAGGGAAAATAATTTCTCAGCCACCAAGCGAGGAGATAAGAACCCAAAACCATCGCCATTTTGGGCAAAACCGCCACCGCTCCGCCATCAATCCAGAAACGGGGATTGAGATAACCGTTATCGCGCAACCAACGCCAAAAATCCCGGAAAGTAATCTGTCCTTTTAGGGCTAATTGTACGGCACTGCCCGCGTCTAATTGTCCGGCCCCAAAATGATTAAAGGGATCATCCTTGATCTTACGGGCTGACTGTTGCAAAACCTCTAAAACTGCATTGGGTTCTTTAATTCCCGCAGCCTTAATTAAAGCTACCACCCCAGCAACGTGAGGGGCCGCCATGCTGGTTCCCTGAAAACCGAGGAACGCCGGTTCCCCCCCCTTAGCGGGATCGATGGTTTCTTGGATAATTTTACCCGTATCGGAGCCGCCGGGGGCAGCAATATCGATTCCGGCCCCGAAATTAGAATAGGGGGCTTTATTTCCGGAGGCATCTACCGCAGAAACGCCGATAACGTGCGGAAAACGGGCAGGATAGGCGGCGGAATTATCATCGCCATTACCAGCAGCGGCGACGATTACCACACCCTTACTATAGGCATATTCGATCGCCTCTTTCATTACTTGGGTTTCGCCTCCACCCCCTAAACTCATATTGATGACATCGGCTTTATTATCGACGGCAAAACGGATCGCTTCGGCAATATCTCCCACGGTTCCCCCACCCGTCCCGGAAAGTACCTTGAGGGGCATAATTTTGGCTTTGTAGGCGATGCCGGCTACCCCGTAGTTATTATTGGTCGATTGGGCAATTGTTCCCGCTACATGGGTTCCGTGACCGTTATCGTCCTCGGCATTGCTGCGATCGTTGACGAAGTCGTAGCCTTCCACAAACTCGGTTTCTCGCAGATCGGGAACTCTTGATACACCTGTATCAATAACAGCGACGGTTATCCCTTCACCGTGATTTTCTTCCCAAGCGCGTTCGATGTTAATTCCCCGAAGGTTCCACTGTTTGCTATAGTCGGGGTCATTGGGGGCGATAAAAGCATGATATATATAATCGGGTTCGATCGATTCGGTGTATTTTTTTAGGTCGGAATTGCGGAGATTTTTCAGGAGTTTGCTATCTCCTGCCACGGTGTAAAGATGTTCATCGATGGAAAAAATACTATTTAAACTGGTGGTTTTTCCCGCTTTTTTGTTGACAGTATTTAACTGCTCATCAAGTACGCTGACGGGTATATCGTCCTTAAAGTCGATTAAAATTGATTGATATTCGCCCCGATTTGCTAATCCAGTAAAGTTAAAGAGAGCAAATCCTAGACCGATAATAAATAGGGTTAACAATAAGAGTTTTTTCATGGATTTCCTAAGAATTGATCATTGCCAGCCAAGGGTTTTTTAGTTTCGATGAGAAAATCCGATCGAAGTTCCCCTATTTTTGTCTCGGTTGAAGATAGGAATAACCGGTTACAAAAAAGTCACCTGTGGTTTATTTTAAACTTGATCGCCGATCGCTGTTAATTCCCGACTGGCAAAAATAGCTTCGTAGTGGCGATAATGTTTAAATTCGAGGAGATTATAGAAAGGATCCTCCAGAAAAAAGGTTTTATGTTCGGTTATCTCCCCAGTAAAGCGAGTTTTTGGTTCTAGATAAAATTTTAGTTGATTGACCCGTGCTTTTACCAGAAGATTGTCCCAATCACCAGCATCCGGCAGAATTAGACCAAAATGGCGAGGATAAATGCTATTTTGGGGAGTAAGAGGCATTTCGGTGACGTGAGCGACCACCTGATGACCATAGAAATTTAAGATAATCGCTTTCTCGGTTTCCCTTCCTGCTAAACAACCTAAACCATCACAGTAAAAGCTTTTAGCGGTGGACACATCGGTAATCGGAATAGCGAGATGAAAAATTGCAGGTTGATTCATGGCGATCGAGTTTATCCGCATTCTACTAGGTTCTATTGTAGCGATCGAGGGGCGACTGTTCCAGAAATTTTTTTTAAAATTGGCAATTACCTAGGATTGGCCGAATAAATCTAAAAACCTTGTTGGATAATAAACCTCTTGCATAATTAATTTTTCAGGGTTCAAAAACGGCAAAAATAAGGATTAAATGGCATAAAGTCTGTAAATAGACCATTTAACTGATTATTACTCCTTCTTAATTCTCCTGACTACTGCCTACTGACTACTGACTCCTAACCCTAACAACAATTTTTGATTTTTACAAGAGGTCTAATATCTTTAGGCTTTTTTGACATCAAAAAGTGCCGACTCTTAGAGTAATCGCAGGGAAATTTTAGGAACTTTTTCCCTGAAAATCGATACAACCCTACACCCCACACCCCACCTAAAGACTTTGTGCGATTCTAAAACCAGCGTGTTGATAAAAATTCCGGCGAAACCAATTGCGATAGTAGGGTAGAATTTCTGTGCCATTAGTCACCCAAGCTCCTCCTAACATCATTTTATGTTGACTATTAAAGAAAGGAGTGGAATTGTCAGCATAGAGGTAGTGGGGTTGAAAGTCAGTTAAGGGATTAAAATCATCTTCTAGCCATTCCCAGACGTTACCTCGTAAATCATAAATTTCTGAGTTATAGCCCGTATTTTTTAACATTCCCACGGGAGTGGGAGAACAGAATTTTAAATTGAGGTTATAGTCATCAAAGTTATCGTTTTCTAGGGTATAACATCGATTTTTTTGACTGCCATAGGTGACTAAATTCCACTCAGCTTCCGTCATTAAACGTATTCCTTGACCTTGAAAACGACAGTAGGCGATCGCTTCATAATAGTTCACTTCTACTGGCCAATCAAGAGGTAAATCGAAAACATCAAACATGGCTCGATATTGATAATTTCCGCGCTCATCTACCAGCCAAAATTTAGGATATTTGACTCGATAATGATTTTTCCATTGCCAAGCTTCCTCATCCCAATAACTGGGATTTTCGTAGCCACCATTATGGACAAATTCTTTAAATTCTCCATTGGTAATCATATATTTACTCACCAGAAAATTGTTAACTTGAACTTGCCGATAACCATACTCATTATCCCAACCATAAATAGAAGAATCTTGGGGTTTACCAATTTCTACTATTCCCCCAGAAACCTCCACCATTTGATTAGGACTAGCTTGACCAAAAGAAGGAGCATAATGCCAACCTTGAGGACGTTGCAGACAATCTAGAGGCAGTTGTCTGAGTAACATTGAAGATGTTTCAAAGTGAACACGCTGATGCTCAATTCCCATCATTAATGACCAGAGAGAATGCTGCGGATGAATAGGAAGATTAAGGGGTACATTTTTAATTATTTCGACGACAATTTCAGAGACTTGTTGTCGATATTCCCAAACTTTAGCCACCCCAGGCCACTGAATATGAGCGATAGCAGAGTTTAATTCTGCGGGAGTTGCTGGATCTACTCCCACTCCAAACAATAATTCGTAGTCAGGATTAGGGCTTTTTTTAAATAGGTTAACCATCTGCAATTTATTCAGATAAAAAGCGGCGGCATGACCTAAATAAAAAATGAGGGGATTTCTTAAATCATCAGGGTTACAATAAAAAGCTTCTTCTTTGATGATACTTTTTAACAGCATATCTTCTAATTGCCAAGCGTTTTCAAAATAGTCCAGTATATTTTCTCGACTACAGTTACTTAGAGAAATAGGAGTCTGTGCTTGAATCTTTTTCATGTTTTTATGCCTCTATTACTGATGATAATTTTCTCATTATTTACAGGGATAACTGACAGAGAATTAAACCGAATAAATTTTCAGGATCGGTGAAAACCTTGAGCGGTTTTAATCCCTTTGATTCTAGGTCTTTTTGCATAGTTTCTAGGTTGAATTTACGGGAAATTTCTGTTAAAATACTCTCCGATGCTTGAAAATTAACTGTTAAATCGAGTTTTTTAAGATGAACAGGGTGAGTTTTTTGAGAAATTAAATACATTTCAATTTGAGATTGATCTTGATTATAGATAGCTTGATGACTAAATAAATCAAGATTAAAATCAGCTTGAAAACGCCAATTTAAATGGGAAAGTATATTTAAATTAAAAGCGGCTGTCACCCCTTGGGCATCATTATAAGCCGCTTCTAGAATTGCTGAGGGTTTTTGGAGATCAATCCCCAATAAAAAATAATCTCCAGCTTTTAAGACAGTGGCAATTTCTTCTAAAAATTTATCACATTCAGCCGCAGAAAAATTACCGATCGAACTTCCCAAGAAAAAAATCATTCTGGTATTATCAGAAGCATTTTGATAATAGGCTAAGGCCTGTTCATAGGTTCCAATTAACCCCTGAATCAGTAAATTAGGATATTCTTTTTGTAATTCTATGGCACTAGCTTGGAGAATAGTTTCACTAACATCAATAGGTACATATTTATAGGATCTTTGTTGCTGATAATAAGCGTCCAATAACAGACGAGTTTTAGTGGAGCTACCACTACCTAATTCGATCAATTCACAGGCTCCTGTATAGGCGACAATTTCTTGAGCATATTCTTGGAGAATAGCCGCTTCTGTCCTAGTGGGATAGTATTCTGGCAATTCACAGATTTCTTCAAAAAGTTGCGAACCTTGCCGATCATAAAAGTATTTAGATGGTAAACTTTTGGGGTTTTTAGTTAATCCTTCAATCACATCTTTGCCATCATCTTTAACTATATTTTGTCCCGTAGCAGCGGTGGCTAAATACTCAATTTGTAACAGTTCTTGGTTAGATTGTTTAAGTTGCATAGATTCTCCAGATTATTCTCCAGTTTTTTGATTGTTCTCGATCAATACCGAGGATGAAATCCACTTTGACAGCTTGAATGCTGGCAGAGATTATCATTCCCTAGTAATCTTACCACTAAAACGCCGCAAAATTTCCCTCTTGTCTAGATAGACAAGATTTGTGGATGGTAAATAAAAGCTGTTAAATCGCTCAAGATGAGTGCTGATGTTATTCAAGCAAAATTATCGGTTTAATGAATCAGTAAAGACTGCATTTCCTCTAAAGTAAGATTTTCTTGAATATAGCGAGGATTAAGGGGATGATAGGGACTAGCAAGACGATCTATCCTAATAATTGTCGCCGTTTCAGGAATGAGCGGAATATCGGGATCGTAGGGGGTGCTGCGGGTAAGGGAACTAGAAAAACCCTTAAAAATAGAGATTTCTTCCTCCTCCCCATCCACAGCAATAGTCACTAATAAAACCTCTTGGGGATTTTTGAGGGTGTACTGTTCGAGTTGTTGACCAATATTCATAGAAAAATGGCTAATCATCGATAGCTAAAAACTTACTATTGTAAAGCTGAACGTCCCTGTTTGCCAAGGCGAATAAGAAGAAAATGAACAAAATAGAGAGTATAAAAAGAGAGACCAACTAAACCAAAAAAGCCCAAAACATTAGCGGTAGCTTCTGAATGAAAAATCTCGCGAAACTGCCAGGGTGCTTCCTGCCAAACTTGACAATAGGGAGAATTTAGCAATTCCCCTGACATAGCACAGGAGAGAAAAGGTAAGGTAGAAATCGCACCCAAAGGACAATAAATCGTTACTGACCAACGCCAAGCAGTGGTGACAAATTTAATCGTACTGGGGGGTAAATCTTTAATTTCATCGTTAATATCCACCCAAAACCAGAGGGAAATCGGGATTAAAATCTTAGCTAAAAAACTGGTGACAAAACCAATCGGCCAGGAAGCGATCATTAAATATACGGTAATTAATAAAAGACTAGCCACTCGCCAATAGATAATCAACAATTTTTGTAATGATTCGATTTTTGCAAATAAAGACCAAATCAACAAAACTGCTGGAATAATCACCGTAAATAGGACGGCTAAACGATAATCTATCCAAACGAGAGGACGAAACCAAAGTTGATTCATAAATTATTTAGACAATTACACTGTTAATATTTTACTGTCTTCTGGTGCGGGAGCCAAAATCGGCCACAGCTTGACCAACAAACAAAAAAACGAGAGGCGATCTTTTTATATTTAAGATCGCCCTAAAGCTAGGATTCTACTGTGAGGAGAGAAAAAACCGCTGCCGGACTACATTAATCTTCATAAAGGCGACACTCGGCGGCATCGGGATTATCAGCACAATACTTTTCAAAGTAGGTTTTTTGGGGATGGTCTTGACGTTGGTGAGCAGCTTCTGCTTGTAATTCTTCCACCGCATCCCAAGCGGCGGCACATTCACCAGAGGTGGCACCTTCCGTACTACAGACGGCTCTGGCATTTTCTAGCTCTTCTTGAATTTTATCTTGGATATTGCTCATGATTCCTCTGGAATTGATCTATTGATACTCTAACAATTATACAGTCACCTTCTCAAACCACAGGATCGGTTATCCCACTCGATCGCCTTTCCTGTTCCATTAAGCCGATCCTAGCGCAATTTTTGGGGAATTTAACCTCAAGATTTCCTGACCAGGCCAATTTTTAGCCCAGATTTCCCAGAAATCCCTCTGGCATTTCTCCCCAGGATAGACAGCGAGCAGAACCATATACCGACTTATTTAGGCCGTCTTACCAGTCTCGATGCTCCCTTAGACGCGGTGGCGCAGATCGAATAAGTTATTCTAGGGACTAGGGGAAAAAGACTGTTTTACTGGCAATAGTCAGCATTCCTGTCACCAAAATGCCGACAATGCTAAGGAATCCAATGGTGGTAATGTTGACTTGTGCGTTGAGATCGTCAACCCGCTTTTCTAGTCCCGTAACTTTGGCATCTAAGGCCTTAATATCCCCTTTAATTTCTCCTAGACTGTTCTCGATCGCCTTCTGTCCATTTTCGAGGTTTGTCAGTCGGGACTCGATCACTTTCTGTCCGCTAACGATTAAATCTTCTAACCTTTTCAGATCATTCTCGGTAACTGCTGTCATCAGTGACAATCCTCTTATAGTTGAATTTTTGCCAGTCTCCTAATCAATACTCTATCAATATTTTCTCGGTCGCGCACTCTTGCCAACAGTAATTCACAAAAATCAGATTCCCTACTGAGAGAGCCTAGTGATCCCGTCAAAACCGAAACATTTTTTGATTCGGTTACGGGGACAGCAGCACGGGCATTTATGGCTGTATAATTCCCGTTGATATTATTAATAATAAAATCTGGGTGCAGCAGGACGGCACGGCATCAGCGATCGCTAATAAATTGGTAGCGAGGGGAGTCCCCAAAGAAAACATCGTTTTAGCTTACCATGGGCCCCCTGTGCGACAATATACCGAGTTTGCCCTTGGCTAAAACCATTAATTGATGACTTTGCCCATACAAGTTTTACCCCAAGACGTAATCGATTTAATTGCCGCAGGAGAGGTAATCGACTCTTTAGGCGCTGTGGTGCGAGAATTGGTCGAAAATGCCATTGATGCGGGGGCAGATAGGATTACCATCGATATATCTCCCCAAAACTGGCGAATACAAGTATCGGATAACGGTAGGGGAATGTCTAGAGAAGATTTGCAACTGTGTAGCTATGCCCACAGTACCAGCAAAATCCGCCAACGGGACGATCTTTGGCAGATTACCAGTCTCGGATTCCGTGGTGAAGCTTTGCACAGTATCGCACAGGTGGCGCGTCTGCGGGTTGCCAGTCGCCATGACGATGATTTAGGTTGTTATTGTCTTTACAATCACCAAGGCGAGCCGGATAATTTAGAAACGATTCCTATAGCTATCGGCACTATCGTGACGGTAGAGAATCTCTTTGGTAACTTTCCCGTGCGTCGTCAAGCTTTACCGTCAATTAACAAACAATTAAAGGATATACAGACTTTAATTCATAATTTTGCTCTCTGTCATCCCCAAATTACTTGGCAGGTTTTCCAAGATCATCAAGATTGGTTACGCATTAGTCCGGGTAAGGATGCCAGTCAAATATTACCGCAATTAGTTAAATCTCTGCATTTTAACGATTTAGCATCCCTAAAACTTGATTTAACGACTCCTGACGTAGAATCTGCTCAAATTGAATTGGTCATCGGTTTGCCCGATCGCATTTCTCGCCATCAACCAGATTGGGTTAGAATTGCTGTTAATGGGCGAATGGTGCGCTCATCGGAGTTAGAACAGGCAATATTTCAAGCTTTCGCTCGCACAGTCCCTAAAGATCGCTATCCCGTTTGTTTTCTCCATCTACATCTTAACCCTCGTTCGATCGATTGGAATCGTCACCCAGCTAAAGCGGAAATATACCTGCATAACCTCATTTTTTGGCAAGAACAGATAATTTCAGCCATAGACAAGGCGTTAGGACTAAATCCCGAACATATACCCGAAAAAGCGCAAAATCAGCGCGTCAGTCAAATCCTCAAGGCTGCTGAAGAAAAAAGCACCTATACAATGGGGGAGAAATCCAGGAAAAATCGGCTGGAATTAAAGGCAGTGGCCCAAATTCACCAAACTTACATAGTTGCCGAACATCCTAACGGATTATGGTTAGTGGAACAACATATTGCCCATGAGCGGGTTTTGTACGAACGTTTAGAGGATAACTGGGAAATCGTGCCGTTAGACGATCCGATCATCTTAAATCAGTTAACTACTCGACAAATCGAACAATTACAACGTTTAGGATTAGAAGTTGCTAGTTTTGGCGATCGCTCTTGGGCAATTCGTAGTATTCCTGTTCTACTAAAAGAACGGGAGGATCGGGCTGATGCTTTACTAGAATTAAGTTTAGGGGGGGATTTACAAACCGCTCAGGTTGCCACCGCTTGCCGTAGTGCGCTCCGCAACGGTACAGCTTTAAGTTTAAAAGAAATGCAGAATTTACTCGATGATTGGCAAAATACCCGTAATCCCCGCACCTGTCCCCACGGAAGACCGATTTACTTATCCTTAGAAGAAACTTTTATCAGATGTAAGTTTTAAGTTAATTAGTTAGTTATCTTTATAGCAGTTTTCATCAGAATGAGGTATGGGCAAGGGGCTTAAACCCTTTGTTGGCAAAACTTGTTGATACCTCAGTAACGTGAAAAGCGCTATATCTTTATACCTGTTTACTGTTTACTGATCACTGTTTACTGTTTACTGTTCACTGTTCACTGAAAAATCCCCATCTCTCAATTGGGAGATATTGCTAGGGAAAAACGAAAAGCGCTGCCTTTACCTAATTCACTTTCCACCTCGATTTGACTTTGGTGCAATTCCACTAAACGACGGGTAATCGCTAAACCAATACCACTACCCCCAGAATAACGGGAACGAGAGCGATCGGCCCGCCAAAAGCGCTCGAAAATAAAGGGTAAATCCGCTGCTGAAATACCGATTCCCGTATCGATAACGGCAATTTGTAGGCGATTTTTGTCCCTTGTCACTTGCAGGGTAATCGCACCATTATCGGTGTAACGAATGGCATTACCGAGCAGATTGACTAAGATTTGTTCGAGGCGATCGGGATCGGCCATCACAGCTGGTAAATTAGGGGGACAATCTAACTGTAAATTCGGTCCATCTTCTAATAATTGATCGGCAAATTTTTCGATGAGAGAATTTAACAAAGGTAATAAATTAACAGGTTGCATTTTTATCGATAGATAACCAGATTCCGCTCGCGATAGCTCCTGTAGATCGTGGGTTAAACGTTCTAGCCTGCGGGTTTCTTTCACTAATTTCTGATAAAGTTCTGGATTAGGTTTGATCGCACCATCGGCTAATTCTTCTAAATATCCCCGTACCACGGTTAAAGGTGTGCGTAATTCGTGGGTAAGATCACCGATTAATTCCTGGCGCCGTTTTTCCACATCGGCTAAACTAATCGCCATCTGATTAAAGCTGATGGCTAATTGATTTAATTCTGGGATTTCGCTTTCTGGAACTCGCGCCGATAAATCCCCTTCAGCAAAATTTTTAGTGATTTGTTTCATTTGTTTTACCGGTTTCATAATGCGTTGAGAAACCAAAAAACTCAGATAACCAGCCGTACTTCCTCCCGCAATGAATGACCAAACAGCACTACTATCCCAAGCTGTCTCAAAACCCCTAACCAAGAAAGTTCTCGCCGAGCGCACCGTAAAAAATCCCTGCCTTTCTAACTGTTCTAAACGCAAAACAAACATTCGCGGAGAAGATAATTTAGCAATGATAATAAAGCTACTCAATCCCACCACCATAACGAGGAGATGGGATAAAAATAATCTGGTTCCTAAGCTTAATTTTGGTGGCTGCATATTTTTTTAAAAGCTCTAAGTAACTAGGGAGGCACAATTATTTGTAGGATGGGTTAGCGCACTTCGTAACATGAGCGGGAGTTGGGTTTCATGCTTCAACCCAACCTACGTTCATCTTATATTTAATTCCACCCACCTACTTAGTTGGACAAAAGTAAAGTTAACTGTGGGGTAAGGAGTCGGTCGTCGGTCGTCAGTAAGAATTGCGGCCATTTACATTTCTTAAGATAGACAACAGAATTTCTGTCCGACTACTTATTTGTCGTCAATGTTATTAACAGTGTTTATCATAAAGATGAAGTATAAGAGGATTTGGCATCGACAACCGACTCCAAAAAACGAAAACTTTGTACTTCACCATTAAGATAACTGCTATATGTTCGGCTACAGCATCTTGAATAAACTGACGAGAGAAAAAATCATCATAGGTATCTTCAGGGATGGCTAAATAAAGAACTTTATCGGGTTCTTGCTGTGGAAGAATCTCCCGTCAAGCTATGCTGTTAGGGGAGAGTAGGACAAAACCTAACTTTTTGCCGCTCTATGCTATGGTATCAAGATGCGCTACTCTGTTAGGAGATGATTTTGCTTGAGTCATCTGCTCAAAGTAGCGTCTGTTTTTTTAACCCTTACCCCCAAAAGAGAATCTTTTCTGTATGCTAGAGGCTAATAATCAGGGAGAGAATCAAATATTTCTCTATGAAGTTGTTTTTTCCGGTTCTTCTGGCTCTTTGCCTCAACGCTTCTCCCGGACAGTCCTGCGAGTACCTAAAAGCCGCATGAGTCAAGAAACACAGCGCCTCCTGCGCCAAGGTGCCAAGATTCTCAGTATAAGGCCTCTTGACCCAAAAACTGCCCCGATTAAGCCTAGTTTACCACCTCAATCCTGGTGGGTAGAGATCACCACCAGTCAGCCGAAATGTCTCTATTATTTCGGTCCTTTTGAGACTTTTTCTGAAGCTTTATCCCATCAATCTGGTTATATTGAAGACCTACAATCGGAATCTGCCCTGGGAATTAACAGCGAAATTAAACAATGTCAGCCAGAGGTTTTAACTCAAGAAGATTTTTAATTTATGGTATCTAATTTTACAGATTTTTAGGAATAGTTAGTTTCCTCTTGTTTTCGTTTAATAATGCCTTTACCCTCACAGAATTTACAGGGGACGGATTCATTCTCCGTCTCTAGATAGATTCTTCCTTTGCCTTGGCAGTGGAGACAGATAACCTGTTCTTCCCACCAATAATCCTCTAAAAAAGCCTCATCGGTAATATAGGTAAAATCTTCAAACATTGGCTTGTCCTCTTATAGTTCAGATAGCTTAATCTAGATTCATCTTTCAACCTGAGAAATTGAAAATCACTTTTACCCCCATCCTAAAAAAGATCGGATTTATTCTTCTTGAAAGTTAAATTACTTCATATTTATTTATGTTTATTAATATATAATGAGTGTTCACTATCAATCGGGTACATCTCCTATTTGTGACTTTCTCTCACTTATGGTACTCGGCAGAAGTTATACTAATACTAAATCCGTTGAGTATAGGCTACATATCAGGATAGGCAAAAGGCAACCCCCCCCTTGCCTAGGGTTGATTCATTCTCCGAATCTAATTCTTTTTTTGCTACCTTTAATCGCTTATGGAGGTAACCCGCATTTCTCACAAACTGAGGAAAGAACCTAATTTGGAAGTTAAAAGTTGAGATTATTTTAAAATAAGAGAAAATTGTAAATTTGCGGCGTAAAAATTTAACCAAATTAGCTAAA
>SFBL01000240.1 GCA_007095785.1 Microcystis aeruginosa Ma_SC_T_19800800_S464 | reverse complement strand
CCCCCTAAGCCGAGTTTTCAAGGTGCTGCGCCGTCCACTTGGTTTTCGAGACTGGCCTTTTAATTCTAACGTAAAGCCAACCTAGAACGGCGGGGTTTCAGACCCAAAATTTCCGATGATACTACCATGATCATTATTTCTAGGGAGACAGGGAAAGTTTAATAACTTGTTCCCTGTGCCTCTACCCTAGAACCAGTTTGTTAATTGTCTTCTACTCAAAGTCTTTGCGTCCGGGGTTACGGGTAGGATCGCCGGAAAGGAAGCCAAAGATAAAAAGTAAGACAAAGAAGGAAACAACGATATAAACGGCGATTTTTAGGGTTAACATTACTAAGACGTTCTCCTTAGACTAGATTAATTCAATAACAGGGGTGAGCATACCTTGACCTACTTTACCCCATTTGGGCGATCCCTGAATAGAGAAAAGTGATCAGTCTTCAGTTATCAGTTATCAGTTATCAGTTATCAGTTATCAGTTATCAGTGAGCGGTGAGCAGATGTGAGTTTTGGCTCTTCTAGGTTCTGTGTGATAAGTTTAACTTACAGAGGATTGATCGATCTTTGTGTCCTTTGTGTCTCTGTGGTTCGTTCCACTCACTGCCCCAAGACTGTATCTTAGAATACATTTTACCCACCAAACCTGGGAGAGCCGAGTTTTTAGTTTACTGTTTACCGTTTACTGATCACTGAAAATACGACTAAATAGCCTATTTTTAGCTAATTTATGAATAATATCGGTAAATTATATGTGGTGGGAACGCCGATCGGCAATTTAGACGATCTGACTTTCCGAGCCTTGGCAACTCTCCAAAAAGTCACTCTAATTGCTGCCGAAGATACCAGACACACTGGCAAATTATTGCAGCATTTTGATATTTCAACCCCTCAAATTAGTTACCATGAACATAATCGCCTTTCCCGTCTCGATCAGTTATTAAATATTCTCAGCCAAGGTCAGGATATCGCCTTGGTTACTGATGCGGGAATGCCGGGGATTTCTGACCCTGGTTATGAGTTAATTAAAGCTTGTATAGAAGCTCAGATCGAAGTGGTTCCCATCCCCGGAGTAACGGCGGTAATTACTGCTTTAGCGGTGTCGGGATTACCCACGGAAAGATTCTGTTTTGAAGGATTTCTTCCGGGTAAGGAAAAGCTGAGACAAGAGCGCTTAGAGATTTTAAAAACCGAAACAAGAACGATGGTTTTTTATGAAGCTCCTCACAAACTTATTAGGACTTTGGAGGATTTACGCGCAACTTTCGGCCCAACGAGAAAGATAGTTTTAGGTCGGGAATTAACCAAGCTTTACGAAGAAATTTGGCGAGGAACTATCGCCGAGGCGATTAATTTATATCGGGAGAATAAAACTCCTAAAGGAGAATTTACCATCGTAGTTATGGGCAACGATCAGGCCGATAATATCCAATTATCCGACGAGGAATTAAAACGGGAATTAAAACAAATTATAGAACGGGGAGTTAGTCGATCGCAAGCCAGCCGACAATTAGCACAGGTTACTAATTTATCCCGCAGTCGTTTATATAAATTAGCCCTAGAAATTTGATGATTATCAATTTTTATTCCCACCGCTAACCCTCGATTACTTAGCTGATTGAAGTAACAAAATTCCCCCGGCAGTTAATCCTAAAATATTGGGCAACCAAGCGGCCATCAATGGGGTTAAAACTCCGCCAATACCTAGGGAACTGGTGACAAAAGATAGGAGATAATAGGAGAAAATTAGGACAATACAAATACCAAAACTGGTGGCTTTATTAGAATTTTGGGGACGTAATCCCAAGGCTGCCCCAATCATGCCAAAAACTAAACAAACAAAGGGTAAAGATATTTTCTGCTCGATTTGAACCTGTAGTTTTCTAGTTTTGGTAGAATTGCCGCTTAATTGCAGTATTTCTAAGTATTCCCGCGCTTGTCTTAGGGTCATTTCTGAACCATCTCGACCTCGAAAAGCTAAATCTAAAGGGGTACGCGGTAGGGCTAATTGTTGATGTTGAAAGCGGACAATATTACGATAGGAACCATTAGGATCAATTAGATAAATTGTGCCGTTATAAAAATCCCAGATATTTTTTTCAATATTCCAGGAAGCTGTTTCTGAGGTAATAATTTGATTAACTTCTGGTTGGGTGCGATCAAGAATGGTTAAACCTAACATTTCTTGACCGTTAAATCTTTCGGCATAAAATAACCTTCTTAATACCGTTTGCGCTTCCCCTCCATCTGGTGGCCGCACTTTGCCGTATTCAGGATAAATAATATTATCTTCAATAAAAGACTTGCGATTTGGTCGCAGAGCTTTCGTCATGGTAGCATTAGCTTCATAACTGGCAGCCGGAGCCACATAATCATTAAAAACGTAGGTTAATCCCGTCACTATTAAACTTAGCACAATGGCGGGAATTATTAGGCGATAAACACTAATTCCAATACTTTTAAAAGCAATTAATTCGCTATCACTGGCTAAACGACTGTAGGCCATTAAAGCTGCTAAAAGTATCGACATGGGAAAGGCTAAAACAATAAACTCTGGCATTTTTAATAAGAGAATTTTTAGGGCCAAAGTAAAAGGTAAACCCGACTCAGTAATGCGTCGCACTAAATCAAATAAAGTCCCGATCGCCACTCCCAAAGAAGTGAATAAACCCATACCAAATAGAAAGGGTAATAATAACTCGACAAAAATATAGCGGTCTAAGATGGTAAATCCTGGTATTCTACTTAAATTTCCTTGCCAATTGCTAACTTTCATGATATAATACAGCGATTTTTATTAATAACAATTATCTTAAGAAATTATCACCCAAATAATACTGACGCACCAGAGGATTATTATACAGTTCTTCGCCACTTCCCGCCGCTAAAATCTGCCCTTCGCGCATAATATAAGCCCGATTAGTAATAGCCAAAGTTTCTCGCACATTGTGATCAGTAATTAAAATTCCCATCTGACGATCCCTTAAACCAGCAATCATCGCTTGAATCTCGGACACGGCGATTGGATCCACCCCAGCGAAAGGTTCATCTAATAATAAAAATCTTGGTCCGTTGACTCCCACCGCTAAAGCGCGAGCTAATTCCGTCCTTCTTCTTTCTCCTCCGGAAACGTAGGCTCCTTTAGTGCCAACAATCTTATCGAGGCGAAATTCTTTTAATAAATCATAGAGACGATTTGCCCGTTGGGAAAAGGGAACTCCCGACTGTTCTAGGGCTAACTGAATATTTTCTGATACAGTTAAATAACGAAAAATACTGGCCTGCTGCGTCAGATAACCAATACCCAGACGCGCCCTTTGATTAAGGGGTAATTTGGTAATTTCTTTTTGATCGAGCCAAACGCGTCCTAGATTCGGTTTAATTAATCCCGTGGCGATATAAAAAGTTGTGGTTTTCCCCGCACCATTTGGTCCTAATAAACCGACAATTTCCCCCGGGGCAACAGTAATACTCACTCGGTTAACCACGAGCCTTTTACCGTAGGATTTATGGATATTTTCTAATACTAAAGTCATCTTTATCCGGTGTTGGGGGATGGGGGTTGGGGGATGGGGGTTGGGGGATGTGGGGGAATTATGAATTATGAATTATGAATTAGGAAATGGGGACGTGGGGACGTGGGGACGTGGGGAAGCTGTCTCATCACCCTATCACCCCAAAACCCTATCACCCTGTCTCCTGATTCCTGACTCCCAATCACTGCGGGTTAATAATTGGGGCAGCGGGGAGGGAAGGGGAAGGTATGGGTGCGGGTGTCGGGGAAGCTGCCGGTTGGGGGGAAGTTTCGTTATCTTGGACTAAATAAATTGACTCCACCTGCTGACTGGTTTGGGGAGTAGCGATAAATCTGCCCTCATCGACTAGATAAGTCATCGTTTCAGCGCGGATACTGTTGCCTTCCTGCAAAACGTAAACGTTACCCGTCATCACTAAACGACGTTCGCGGCTAAAATACTGAGCTTGAGCGGAAGTGGCCTGCATTTTGCGGGCAGGATAGAACACTTGTACGTTACCCCTCGCAGTAATTACCCCCGTTTTTGAGTTTGCCTCCTGAATATCCGATCGCACTGTCATGGCATTACCTGGTACAATGTTCTGCTGTGCCTTGACTAGGGGAGAATTACCCAATCCCATAACTAAGCTAGTAGAAACGAGGGCAACTAGCCATCCCCTGATTTTTGTGTATCTTGCTCTCATAGAAATCTCACCTATAAGTAAATGGTTTCAATTAAATTGAAGATAAATCCCCCTTGATCCCCCCCTAATCCCCCCTTGATAAGGGGGGTGCTGACAATTTTTAACACCCACCTACTTAGACGTAATTGTATTGACTAACTAATCTAGCTGTTTAGAGGACGGGATGACTTTTGAGGATTTTCGGCAGAGAACAGATAGATCGATCGAGGTGGGGATGAGGATGTTCCTGATTGTTTTTCATCGCTTCTAGCACTGCCGGTAAAGCTTGGGGATCGAGATTCTGTAAAAAGTTTAATAAATCCAAACTCTCCCCCACCAAGTGCGTCACGTTGATCCCCTCGTAATCGGGTTGATAGTGTTGTAAACGTCTCACCCCTTCTCCCAAAAGAATTACCGCCCCGCGCCAGTTATTATTTTCTAGATGGTAACAAGCGACAGCAATCTGCAAAATCCCTTGATAAAAGGTTTTTTCAGGCTCTGCGGACTCCATCCACAAAGCCTCTAGGGTATCATGACAAGCATAGAATTGCTGGCGATTAAATTCGTCGATTCCTTGCCCAAAAGCGCTGGCTGTCATTACCCTATACTAATGCCCCTTCATCGATTCGCGGACTTCTTGGATATAGTCGAGGGGAATTACCTGTTCTTCCCCAGCAAACTCGTTATCGGGGGTAATAAACAGCATACAGTGACATTCTTTCCGTTCCCGCATCGGCACACAGGGACAATTCCAGAAAGTATTTTTTACCTCCGCTTCTTTGTCTTCGTAGTGACGACAGGGACATAAAGGAGAGCCTAATTCGTCCTTATGACGCGCTAATCCCTCAATTACTACCGCTGTCACCGAGAGTTCGCTACAGAAGTAAGTATTTGTACGTCTAGCGTACTGTTCGGCAAAATTCTTCATCGCCTCAAGACTCTTATCCGTGTCCGTGATCTGACTCATAGTTATCTGATCCCCTTAGCTTTCTACAAAAAAACTTTTTACTATCCTATCTCGATCCGCTTCCCCTTGGCCGAGGGGAATTTTTAGAATCTCTTTCGATTTTGCGAGCGATCCCCTTGTTAATCTAATACGATAAAAAGACTCTCTTTGGCCAAAAGCTCGACTTTTTGGCCGGCAAATGGGAATTATGGGGGCAAAGTTCCTCAAAACCTATCCTTGATTCCTGCAATCCCCGTACCCTATCAATACCAGAACATGATTTTATCTTTCTTAGAGACAAATAAAATTTCTGACGATAACACGCCTTGGTGGCTGAAAATTACCTCCCTTTATCCCCACTGTATCTACTATTTTGGTCCCTTTGCTTCTTTTGAGGAAGCACAACAGCATCAGGGGGGTTATCTCCAAGATCTAGAGTCCGAAGGAGCGCAAGGAATCAGTCTTTCGATCGAGCGGAGTAATCCCCATTATTTGACCGTTTTTGACGATGGAAATCAGGATCTAGCTAAAACTTTTGCTTCCCATGCTCGAACCTTTTCTCGCTTTATTTCTTAAGTCTCCCTGTCCTCTTTGTCAACGGCAGAGCGAGCGAGAGCTTTGCCGTGATTGTGGGCGACAATTACAGTCCTATCGTCAGAATAACCCGCTTTTTCTCTGGCATGGTTCTATTCCCCTGTTTATCTGGGGACGCTACGAAGGTAAATTAAAACAGGCGATCGCTAAAATGAAATATGATCGCCATCCCGCTCTCGGCTCTTTGCTAGGCAGTTGCATGGGGGAAACTTGGCTGCTTCGTCCTCCCCTCACCGATAAACGTTTGACGGTGATTCCCATCCCTCTCCACCCAGAAAGGTTAAAGGAAAGGGGTTTTAATCAAGCAGAAGCTATTGGCGAGGGTTTTTGTCGTTTAACCGGTTATGCTCTGGCTAGTCGCGGATTAATTCGGATTAAGAACACGGCAGCTTTATTTAGTCTGGCAGCCGAGGAGAGAAAAAAGACGATGCAAGCGGCTTTTCAACTGGGGAAAAATTTACCGAAATCAGTACCGATTCTCTTAATTGATGATATTTATACCACGGGAACCACGATCGAGGAAGCTGTGCAGGTTTTACGCACAGAGGGATATCGGGTAGTCGGTGCGATCGCTCTTGCCAGTTCCAAAATTAGCTAAAATGCCCAGACGGAATCGGTCTAGGCATTTTAGAGTTAGATTAAATTAAGTGCGTTTGATCTTGTCGTATTGACTGATGAAAATCAAACCGATAGTGGCAGGGATCAGGACGATAACCGCACCTAAAACAAGGCTCCAGAGAAAGTTAGCTAAAGAGGGTGTCATGATAGATAAATCCTTTGTCATATTTTCAAAGACTTAGTTTTTTATCTTATCACCTTGGGCGAGAAGACCTCCAGTGCCACAGTCAGATAGATGCGATCGCTGGTTATTATATGTCTTCAATCGCTGAAAATAAAATCTCCCTTGACTTCTCAAGGAGATAGGGATGTTTGACAATGGGTGATAGTTACAAAAGTTCACACTAGACTGGCAAAGATTTTTATGGCTACTGACGATCGCAAACGGCGCATTCTCGATCATCTCTCCAGAAGTACCACTGGTGCTGACTATATTCCCCAAAAACCGCTGCCAATTGTGGAAACTCCCCCGGTGGCAGCGGAACCCGTGGCAGCGCCGCCTCCAGTAACTCCTTCACCGGAATTAACCGCTAAAGAGCGCAAAAGAAAGATAATGTCCCATCTTTCCATGAGTAGCGAAGATTTTGGCGAAATTACTAGCACTACCCCCCAAGAAAAGCGTAAACGCCAAATTAACGAACATCTGCGCCAAAGCCAAGGATAAATAGTAAGGAGTGAGAATTAGCAACTAGGCATCTTCTAGACTGTTCTCACTCCCTCATTTTCTGCTGTCGATGGGAATAATGACAGTTGTTGCAAATCAGTTCCTCGCTCTGGCAACAAGGGAATGTTAAAGTTAGTAATAAGCGCTTCGGTGATCGGATGACGTAATTTTTCTGTGGAACCCACATGATAAAAATGCTGTTTAGTATAGATATAAAACTGATCAGCACTCCAATTTTTTTTAATTAAAGGATTGCTTCTAAACTGATTACTGTGCCAAGTAGATAAAATAAACCGACAAGAAATATCCTTTAAAATAGTCACCAAACAATCTTCATCCTCTTCAGACCAAGAGTTAAAATAATCGACGTTTCTCCCCAAATAAGGAGGATCGAGATAGATCAAGTCTGTTTTTTGCCAATCAGATAAAGTCTCTCGAAAGTCAGCAACTTGAAAAGTATAATCATTTTTAATCAGAATATTTTCTATGGCAATAACTTGATTGACTATTTTGGTAATATATGCTTGGGAAAATCGTTCTGATTTATGACAGTAAGGTACGTTAAACTGTCCCTTACGATTGAATCTCATCACGCCATTAAAACAGGAGCGATTGAGAAATAAAAAATCTAGAGAATTAGGAGCTTGATTAAATCTTTCTCGTACTTGATAATAATAACTTTCTCCCTGCTCCTTAAGAACTTGACCATTTTCTTGCAAAAAAAGCTTAACAGTTTTACTGGTAATAACTTGATTTTTGAGATTATTATAAAACTCGATAATATGAGTATTTGTGTCCGCAAGTAAAGCCTTTTTCGGATTAATATTAAAAGCCACCACTCCCGAGCCAGAAAAGGGTTCTATCCAACGCCCAAAGCTCAGATCAGACACAATGTTTTTAACATCTTTTACCAACTTAGTTTTAATTCCTTGACACTTAATCGGTGGCACAAGCGGCGTTAACTTCACTAGACACTCTCCCCATCAACATTAATCTCTTGATAGTCTGATGATAAATTAATTATTTCATCTTCACGAAGTTTCAGGGCATCACTACCTCTTTGTTTATATTCAAGATAACTTTTAAGATTAGTATAAGGACGAGAGGAATCTACTTGTTTGGCCATATCTGTTGTCAGGTAATACATCCAATCCAGCAATATCCCAGAAACCCTGAGACTCTTGCTAGAACACATGAACTAAAAAAATCTCTCGTCACCATTCTTGTCAGAATTATGAGAATTACGTTACATTTAGTTAAGATTTAATTGGCTGCGGGGATTAATCTCGAAAAAATAACGTAAAATCCTTGACAAAAACAGCTAAATGAGTTAAGCAAAAATCTTTATCCTAGAACCACTAAACAAACATGAAACTATCCTGGAAAACGATTTTACTGTGGACATTGCCCGCCCTCGTGGTCGGTTTTTTCCTCTGGCAAGGCACTTTTGCCACGGCCACCAGTAATATCGGCAATAACACCGCCAGTACCCGCATGACCTACGGACGCTTTCTAGAATACCTAGACAGTGGTAGGGTTGTTAGCGTCGATCTCTACGAAGGGGGCAGAACCGCGATCGTACAGGCCCTAGATCCAGAACTAGAAAACCGAGTACAACGCCTACGAGTCGATTTACCGGCCAATTCCCCCGATTTAATCGCCCGTTTACGCGATTCTAAAATTAGTTTCGATGCTCACCCGATGCGGAATGACGGCGCTTGGTGGGGATTCCTCGGTAATCTACTTTTCCCCTTTTTGCTGATTGCCGCTCTCTTTTTCCTGTTCCGCCGTTCTAATAATATGCCAGGCGGCCCCGGTCAAGCGATGAGTTTTGGCAAATCAAAGGCCCGTTTCCAGATGGAAGCGAAAACTGGCATCACCTTTGATGATGTGGCAGGAATTGACGAAGCGAAGGAAGAATTACAGGAAGTCGTCACTTTCCTCAAACAACCGGAGAAATTTACCGCCGTCGGGGCCAAAATCCCCAAAGGAGTCCTGTTAGTTGGTCCTCCTGGTACGGGTAAAACCCTGTTAGCCAAAGCGATCGCCGGTGAAGCGGGTGTACCTTTCTTCAGCATTTCCGGTTCGGAATTTGTGGAAATGTTTGTCGGTGTCGGCGCTTCTCGCGTGCGCGACTTGTTCAAAAAAGCCAAGGAAAATGCTCCCTGTTTAATCTTTATCGATGAAATTGACGCAGTAGGTCGTCAACGGGGTGCTGGTATCGGTGGTGGTAACGATGAACGGGAACAAACCCTGAACCAATTATTGACAGAAATGGACGGTTTCGAGGGGAATACGGGAATTATTATCATTGCCGCCACTAACCGCCCCGATGTTCTCGATTCCGCTCTCATGCGTCCGGGCCGTTTTGATCGCCAAGTAACCGTCGATGCGCCCGATTTTAAAGGTCGTTTAGAGATTTTAGACGTTCATGCCCGTAATAAAAAGCTGGCCAACGACGTTTCCATCGAAGCGATCGCCCGTCGCACTCCGGGGTTCAGTGGGGCAGATTTAGCCAATTTACTGAACGAAGCGGCCATTTTAACCGCCCGTCGTCGTAAAGATGCCATTACCCTCCTGGAGATAGATGATGCGGTAGATCGCGTTATCGCGGGTATGGAAGGTACTCCTTTAGTCGATAGCAAGAGCAAGCGCTTAATCGCTTACCATGAAGTGGGTCATGCGATCGTGGGTACGCTCTTAAAAGATCACGATCCCGTCCAGAAAGTGACTCTGATTCCCCGGGGACAGGCCCAGGGTTTAACTTGGTTCACTCCCAACGAAGAACAGGGTTTAACCACGAAAGCGCAGTTAATGGCCCGGATTTCCGGTGCTTTAGGTGGTCGCGCTGCCGAGGAAGAAATCTTCGGCTATGATGAGGTGACTACCGGTGCCGGTGGCGATTTACAGCAGGTTTCTGATATGGCCCGCCAGATGGTGACTCGTTTCGGGATGAGCGATTTGGGTCCTTTGTCCCTAGAAAGTCAAGGGGGTGAAGTGTTCCTCGGTGGCGGTTTGATGACTCGTTCCGAGTATTCTGAAAAGGTCGCTACTCGCATCGATGATCAGGTGCGCTCAATCGTGGAACACTGCCATGAAATTTCTCGGCAAATTGTCCGCGATCATCGCGAAGTGATCGATCGAGTGGTGGACCTGCTGATCGAAAAAGAAACGATCGATGGGCAAGAATTCCGGCAAATTGTGGCTGAATACGCCTACGTTCCCGAAAAAGAACAGTTTGTACCACAGTTATAGGTTGATTTCAATCCATAGGCGATCGGGTGGGTTAAGACTCACCCGATTTTTTTATGCTAGGGATTTAGTTATCATCATCGTCATCATCATCGTCTTTATTCTGGTCATTATCATCGTCTTTTTGCCGATTTTCCCCGTCTTCATCGTCATCTGCGTCTGTTTGCGGCGATTCCACCGTGGTAGGGACGTTTTTCGGTTCTTCGGCTTGTTTTCCTCCCTGACAAGCACCTAAAACCGTAGTCAAGGTTAACAGAATCAGCAAAACTAAGGATTTGATTTTCATAGTCTTTCTCCCCACTCGATCGATGAATATAACGATTTTAAGACTTTTGGGCGGTGGATAGCTTGGCCAGTGCCAAGAAAGTACATTCCCAAACTAAACGGGGTTGAACGTAGGCTAACAGCTGCCGGCGGGTTTTTTCCAAGATTTCTAAAATCGATCGCTCTCGTCGTCGTTGCCAATCCTCATACTGAAGATAACTCACATACCATAATTGGGTTTCCGTGTCAAGAGTTTGAGCGATAATTTTTGCTAATTCCAGTGCTTGGGAGAGTTTTAGGGGAAACTTGCTCAAAGATCGCGGTAAATCTTGGGGGAGACTGTCGAGAAACTCTAAAGCGGCGATCGCTTCTCCGGGGCTACCTTGAGCTAAACCGAGAATTGCCGGATAATTGAGAACGCGAGCGTGTCCGTTAGAGCGCAGGACTTGAGCGAGATTTTCTTCCGAAAGACGCTGAAAAGGTATCTGTTGACAGCGAGAAACGAGAGTCGGTAGTAAAGAGGAGGGACTGGGAGCAATCAGGATTAAAGTGGCTTTTCCAGGTTCCTCAAGGGTTTTTAAGAGCGCATTTGCCGCCGATTCCGTCATGGTGTCTGCTTCCTCGATTACCACCACAGAGCGGGCCGATTCCAGGGGAGGACGACTTAAAAAGTTAGTAATCTCGCGAATTTGTTCGATGCGGATTTGCGGGGGAGCTTTGCGCTTGAGATTGCTTTCCTGTGCTTCTTTTGCGGTGAGCAGTTTGCCTTGGTGTTGATAAGTGGGTTCAATCCAGAGTAAATCGGGATGATTGCCCCCTAAAAAGCGTTTCAGGATTAATTCCCTTGTTTCCGGAGATCGATCTCTAGTTAACAAGTCTTGACAGAAACATTTTGCTGCTAGATTGCGTCCAATCCCCTTAGCGCCGGCGAATAAGTAAGCGGGAGCGATCGAATTGACTTCAAGCGCTCTTTGTAGTAGTTCAATGGCCTGATTTTGACCGATTAACCTTGACCAATTTATCATCTTTTCCCTGCCATGGCTCGCTATTGCTGTTCCTATTTTGTCGGGATTTCTCCTCATCAGACCGGGTTTTTATACGATGATATATTAAGTTTGGGTGAATTTGAAATCATCAAGCGCCGTCCCGATGTCTTGCTTTTATCGGAGGTTCCTAACGATGCTCTCTTTCCCCAGTTAGTGAAAGTGGAATTGTTTATCCATCCTCCCACTAGCTCGGAACTTCAGATTGATTTATTGGTAAAAAATCATGAATTGCCCCTGAGAATTAATAATCGTTGTCGGCGATTTTTTGAATCTATTCACCAGATTATTACCAAAAATTATCAAGGTCAATCCCTGACTAGAATTACCGCTTAACCCGATTTGTTCCTGTCTCCGTCAACTGACAAAGACAGGGACAAAATACCATCTTGGCTCTCTTGGGTAACGAACCACAAAGACACAGAGGACACAGAGATTGATCGCTCCTGTATCAGTGAAACTTATCAGACAAAGAATAAGAGAGCCGCTCTTTTTGGTGCTTGATAGATTTATCGAGAAAAAATCGGTAATTGCTTTAATTTTTGCCTTCCTGCGTCGATTTGATCGGGGGAAATTGACGACGTAAAAGCAAGGAATTACTCACTACCATAACCGAACTAAAAGCCATCAAAGCTGCTGCTAGGGCCGGACTGAAAGCTAGACCCCAATGGGGCAGTAATAAGCCACCGGCAATGGGAATAGCAAGGGTATTATAACCCAAAGCCCAAAAAAGATTTTGTCGGATTTTTTGCCATGTGGCCAAACTTAAATGCAGAGATTGCACCACATCTTCTAGGCGATCGCTAATTAAAACGATCCCAGCCGTTTCCATGGCCACTTCCGTGCCACCGGCCAGAGCAATACCGATGTTAGCCTGTCCTAGGGCGGGAGCGTCATTGATACCATCCCCCACCATAGCCACGATTTTGCCCTCTTTTGTCTGTAGGTCGGCAATTAAAGCCGATTTTTCGGTGGGAGCAACTTGGGCATAAAATTGACTAATACCTAAACTATTAGCGATCGCTGTCACCACTTCTTGGCGATCGCCACTGAGTAAAATCACCTCTAAACCGAGTTTTTGCAACTGATTCACGGTTGTTTGAGCATCAGGACGCAATCGATCCTGAAAAGCGATCGCGCCGAGTAATTGTAATTGTTCTTCCCTACCCAGATAAATCACCGTTTTACCCGCTTGTAAAAGCTCTTGAATACTGGGGATAGTTTCATCGATTTTAATGCCGTTCTGCGCCAACCATTGCCGATTTCCTAAAACAATTTTTGACCCCTGCACCCTTGCAGAAACTCCCAATCCAGCCACAGTTTGAAAATCTTCTCCCGTCAGGTTAGTAGGAGGAGTAACCGCGTCTAAAATCGCTTGAGCAAGAGGATGATTAGTACCACTCTCCACTACTGCCGCTAATTGTTGAATTTCCAGAGAATTAAGCTCAGAAAAACTCAAACAATCGGTAATTTCTGGATGACCTTGGCTAAGGGTTCCCGTTTTGTCAAAAACCACCGTTTGCAGTTGCGAGACGGTTTCCAAAACATCGCCCCCTTTAATTAAAATACCCCGTTCGGCTGCTAAACTGGTTCCCACCAGTAGGGCCGTCGGTGTGGCTAAACCAAGAGCGCAGGGACAAGCGACCACAAGCACAGAAATCGCTAATTTTAGGGACAAAAGTAGGGGAGAAGTGGATTGAATCATCTCGTGGTGTCCTGTGGTTGATCCTAACACCTCTGGAAAGAGCCTAGTTCCCCAAAAATACCAAAAGAGCAGCACAATTAGGGCAATTATCATCACTCCGTAGGCAAAATAACCCGCTACCCGGTCCGCTATCTTCTGTACCGGGGCCTTGCGAGTTTGGGCTGATTCCACGGCTGCGATAATCTTAGCTAGGGTGGTATCGGTCCCCACCTGACGAGTTTGCACGGCGATCGCACCTGAGAGATTGAAACTGCCAGCAATGACTAGATCTCCCATTTCCTTAACCACCGGCAGCGATTCCCCCGTTAATAAAGCTTCATCTACTGTGGTTCTTCCCTGAATAATCTCCCCATCCACGGGAATTTTTTCCCCGGGTAAGACGCGCACCCATTCCCCGACGCGCAGCTGTTCCACCGGAATGGCCACACCCACACGGTCATCTGTACTACCAATCAGGTGAGCCACTGCCGGTTGTAGGGAAGTAAGCGCTTCTAAGTCTGCGGCTGCGCGATGACGGGAATGCGCTTCTAGAGTCCGTCCGAGGAGAATAAACCCTAACAGCATGACTGGTTCATCAAAAAAGCACTCTAGACCGAGATTAGGGAAGATAAGAGCCAAACAACTGGCTATATAGGCGCTACCTGTGCCTAAACTAACGAGAGTGTTCATATTTGGCATCCCGTGCCGTAATCCTCGCCAACCATCGATGAAAATATCGCGGCCAGGGAATAAAATGGCTAGGGTGGCTAAAGTCCAGTGAAAAGCAATACTTTGAAAGATAGGGATTTCTGGTCCCCCGATGTGGTGTAAGTGACCAATCAGGGAAAAAACCAGTAAACAACAAGCGATCGCTAATCGGTATAATTGTTGTTGCCGTTCTTTTTGCTGGTTTTGCAGCCGTTGATTTTGTTGAGAAAGGGGAGTCGATGAGCTGCGCGGTTGGGTGGGGAATCCGATCGCGGTTAATTTTGCGGCTAACTGCTCTGGTGCGATCGCATCTGGTTGGTATTCAATCACGGCAATTTCCGTGATTAGGTTAACCCGGGCCGATTTTACCCCTTGATTTTGGCTGAGTTGTCTTTCTACGGCACTAACACAGCCGGCGCATTTCATGCCTTTTACGTCTAGAGTAGCGGTTTTTAGTCCAGTTTCGGCGGCTAGGATCATGGAAAAAGTAGGCAAGGATGGTCTTTACTTCTATCCTAGAAATTCTCGGCAGATTTTTAAACTATCTTGGCGTGTAGGGTTACAGATAGATGAAATTTCATTAGAGATAGCTGAAATTTCAGGTAGCCGATCTTGTAGGGTGGGTTAATGAAATGTAACGGTGCGATTCGTTTCTAGGGAAATAAATAGCCTAGAGTGCCGATAAAACAGCATAACTGACAAAAAGGATGTAGGTGAAAGACCTACCCTGTAAGGGACACAG
>SFBL01000024.1 GCA_007095785.1 Microcystis aeruginosa Ma_SC_T_19800800_S464 | reverse complement strand
TTTGTCAATCAAAAAGTACCAGGCATGGGAGTGATCAGGGGGAAAATTCAGGTACTTTTTCCCTGAAAATTAGGTAGTTGACCACCTGAAAATCGGTAAAACCCATCCCCCATCCCCCAACCCCCAACCCCCAACCCCCAACCCCCAACCCCCACCGAAAAACTTTTTCAGCAGACCCTAACTATCCCTTTTTTGCCTCTTCCAGGTCATGATAATGCTGATAAGCGCCGATTTCGGGGTTAAAGGGGGCGATTTCTTCAGTTACAGTTAATCCCAAACCTTCTAACATTGCTTGTAGGACAGAATCGGGGGACAGACGGAGGTAATCGGGGTTAATTTCTAAGGCCACATGACGATTACCGAGGTGATAGGCAGCTTTGAGGAGTAAATCGGTTGAAGGGGCGGTAATAGTGATAACTGGTTCTGGTTTAGCAATAATTTGAATAATTTCGCCGTTTTCCCCCCGCAGGAAATCGCGATCCTGTAGAATTGTGCCGCGGGGTAAACGAAAACAGAGGGAAAAACCTTCGGGACTGTCGAGACGATAACGGCTGCGAGTGCGTTCTTCGGCCGTAAGTAGAAGGCTAAAAACTACCGTTTCTGGGGGAGGTGGACTAGCGGTATGACGGGGGGGTAAGCGCTCGGTAAAAGTTAACATGGTAGTAGTCAATGGGAAAAAACATTCTTAATTGTAGCCCTGACTCCAGCTTGACCCGAAAAACTGAGGAACTTTTTCTATTTCTTTTCCCGCTGCAGACGAATCATCTCATTTTGTACCCGTCGTCTCAAGTTATCATCGCTACTAATCCGGTTAGTAATGGTGTTAAACTGAGCGGCAGTCAGACCACTATCTTGGACAATCTTTTTTGAGTTATTACAATAATCGACGGCAATTCTTTGGGCATTAGCGGGAAGATTATTAAAGCTTTCCCGTTGGTTACAGGTGATTGCTGGGGGACTTTTGCCTAAAATTTGCGAAATTGCCTGATAAGCTTGTTTTCTTTGGGTTTCGATCAACAAAACTGCGGTTGCATAACGTTTAATTTGGTCAGCAGTAAAATCTTGAGTATAAGCGGAAGACCGGAAACTAACTACCTCCGTCGTCCAAGAAAATTCGGGGATCAGACCGCCAAGAATGGCGATTACTGCCAAAAAAGTCACGATAAAAGAACGTCTTAAGCTTTGACCTAGATCGGCTAGGGGATAGCAGTAAATCACCATGCGAGTTTGTCGCTGAATAGATAATGATAGCAAACTTTCCAGTTAAATCCTGCTTTTTTGAATATTTTTAACGATCATAAGTTCCAATTTTAGCCAATATCTCCTGGGCCCGAACCTTAATTTTTGGGCAGAAATTGCTTTGGTAAACTTTTTTAACGTTTCTAGGGGCAAAATTAGTCAAAAATCTTGGAGAGAACCGATGAACGATTTTTGGGAAGTTAGGATGCCTATCGCTTTTAGAGAATATTTATCGGCAATTTAGCCAGCTAATCTCTTTTTATTAGCTTATATCGCTGTTAATCTCTCGCTTATTCCCTTTTGTCTCTCCCCTTGCTGGGGAATCGGGGGGAAATCTAGATAAATTAAAGGTTTCAGCGATTCCGATCGAGACAATTCCCGCTTAGAATAATGCAGTGGAATATATAGCCAATGAGGATTTGAGGCATTATTTAGTGATCTCGATCCTGGCGAGTCCTCAACAGGGGAACCATAATAAACTACTGACAACCACCCTAAACTCAGAAAAACCGCAAAAAAAGGAGTTAGCGCATGAATAAAGGTGAATTAATCGATCAAATCGCTCTCAAAGCTTCTGTCACCAAAAAACAAGCAGATGCTGTTCTCACTGCCGCCATCGAAACCATTATCGAAGCGGTTTCTGAGGGGGACAAAGTAACCCTAGTAGGATTCGGTTCCTTCGAGGCCCGGGAACGTCAGGCCCGGGAAGGACGCAACCCAAAAACCGGCGATAAGATGGAGATTCCGGCCACTCGCGTCCCAGCTTTCTCGGCGGGTAAACTGTTTAAAGACAGAGTGGCCCCGGATAAGGAATAATTACTGTTGAGCTTGGATCGCTGTAAGTCTTTTGCCTAGACCTAAACATGGTGGTAATCTTGACTGGGCGGCCGCAATTGCTGGCTGTCCGGTTTCCTCTATTCTCGATTTTTCTGCCAGTATCAATCCCCTCGGTCCGCCGGAAAGCGCCCTAACCGCTATTAAAAGCCATTTAACCAGTCTGACTCGTTATCCTGACCCCGCGTATTGGCAGTTGCGTTCTGCCCTCGGCCAATGGCACAATATCGGACCAGATTGGATTCTCCCCGGCAATGGTGCGGCCGAGTTATTAACCTGGGCTGGTCGGGAATTGGCCTCATTTGATAGTGTTTATGTACTAACACCCGCTTTTAATGATTACGAACGGGCTTTAAAAAGTTTTGGTGGGAAAATCTGCCAACATTCCCTAGATTTAACCAGTTTAAAGCCGGTTAATCCCAAAAAACAAGGCTTATTACTTAATAATCCCCACAATCCCACGGGGAAACTCTGGACGGTGGCGGCCATTCGTCCCTATCTATCGCAATTTGGTTTGGTGGTAGTGGATGAAGCTTTTATGGATTTTTTACCCCCGCAACAACAGGAGAGTTTAATATCTCTGTTGCCAGAATATCCCAATCTCGTGATTTTGCGTTCCCTAACTAAATTTTACAGTCTCCCCGGTTTACGTCTAGGATATGTCCTCGCCCATCCCGATCGCCTGTTACAATGGCAAAGATGGCGCGATCCTTGGTCGGTGAATAATTTAGCTGTGGTTGCCGCTATTGCGGCAATTGAAGATAGGGATTTTCAACAACAAACTTGGGATTGGTTAACAGCAGCCCGCGAGGATTTATGGCAGGGATTAGCTAATTTTCCGCAATTACAGCCCCAAACCAGTGCCGCTAACTTCCTCTTAGTACAATCTCAATCTTCCTGTTTACCCCTACAGGAAGCCCTATTAAAATATCATCGAATTTTCATCCGCGATTGTCTCAGTTTCCCCGAATTGGGCAGCAATTATTTTCGGGTCGCTGTCCGTTTACCGGCAGAAAATCAACGATTATTATCGGCTTTAGAGAGTATTTTAGCGGCGTCTGAGGATGTCAATGTCTGATATTAACAACAAAAAGGCTCCCGCCAACTAGACGGGAGCCGCTGCCATCGAACTAACAGAAATTAGTCGAGGTCAGGCATTGCCAATGCGGGTTCAGTCTCGCGGTCAATTCCTTTCTCGAAACCGGCGGCAGCGGCGCGAGCGCGTCCAGCGTGCCAGAGGTGTCCAATCAGGAAGAAGAAGGCGAGGGTGAAGTGAGAGGTAGCCAACCAAGCGCGAGGAGACACATAGTTAAACGAGTTAACGTCAGTGATAACCCCACCCACAGAGTTCAAGGAACCTAAGGGAGCGTGGGTCATGTATTCAGCCGCGCGGCGTACTTGCCAGGGTTGTACGTCATTTCTGATTTTGTCGAGGTCTAAACCGTTAGGACCGCGGAGGGGTTCTAACCAGGGACCGCGGAAATCCCAGAAACGCATGGTTTCACCACCGAAGATGATTTCGCCAGTGGGAGAGCGCATCAGGTATTTACCTAGACCGGTGGGGCCTTGGGCAGAAGCGACGTTAGCACCTAAGCGTTGGTCACGCACCAAGAAGGTGAAAGCTTGAGCTTGGGAAGCTTCCATACCAGTCGGACCGTAGAATTCACTGGGATAGGCGGTGTTGTTAAACCAAACGTAAACGGCGGCGATAAAGCCCATCATGGAAAGAGCGCCCAAGCTGTAGGACAGATAGGCTTCTCCAGACCAGATGAAAGCGCGACGCGCCCAAGCAAAAGGTTTGGTGAGAATGTGCCAGATACCGCCAGCGATACAGATTAAGCCAATCCAGATGTGACCGCCGATGATATCTTCCATGTTGTTGACGCTGATAATCCAGCCTTCGCCACCGAAAGGAGCTTTGGTCAGATAACCAAAGATAACTGCGGGGTTGAGGGTAGGATTAGTGATGACGCGGACATCACCGCCACCTGGAGCCCAGGTATCATAGACACCGCCAAAGAACATGGCTTTAAATACCAACAACAGCGCACCACAACCCAAGAGAATTAGGTGATAACCGATGATGTTGGTCATTTGGTTTTTGTCTTTCCAGTCGTAACCGAAGAAATTAGAGTATTCCTCTAGGGTTTCCGGTCCGCGGATAGCGTGGTAGATACCACCAAAACCGAGTACAGCAGAAGAAATTAAGTGCAGAACACCAGCGACGAAGTAGGGGAAGGTATCGACTACTTCACCACCAGGACCGACCCCAAAACCGAGGGTAGCTAAGTGGGGAAGCAGGATTAAACCCTGCTCGTACATCGGTTTTTCGGGGATAAAGTGGGCGGTTTCAAACAGGGTCATTGCCCCGGCCCAGAAAACGATTAAACCAGCGTGGGCGACGTGAGCGCCGAGCAGTTTACCGGAGAGGTTGATAAGACGAGCGTTACCAGACCACCAAGCGAAGCCGGTGGAACTTTGGTCACGACCAGTAGCGGTAGGGATATTAGAGAGCGTTACCACGCGGGAGAACCTCCTCAGGGAAGATAAAGTTTTCGTGGGGTTGGTCTTGGGGAGCCATCCAAGCTCTCAGACCTTCGTTAAGCAGAATATTTTTAGTGTAGAAGGTTTCAAATTCCGGGTCTTCGGCCGCTCT
>SFBL01000239.1 GCA_007095785.1 Microcystis aeruginosa Ma_SC_T_19800800_S464 | reverse complement strand
AATATCGTTGCCGCTCACGGTTACTTCGGACGTTTAATCTTCCAATACGCTTCTTTCAATAACAGCCGTTCTCTGCACTTCTTCTTGGGTGCATGGCCGGTAATCGGTATCTGGTTTACCGCGATGGGTGTAAGCACCATGGCGTTTAACCTCAACGGTTTTAACTTCAACCAGTCGATTCTCGATTCTCAAGGTCGTGTAATTGGTACTTGGGCCGATGTGTTAAACCGCGCTGGTATCGGTATGGAAGTAATGCACGAGCGCAACGCTCATAACTTCCCCTTAGACTTAGCTAGTGGTGAACAGGCTCCCGTAGCTCTGACTGCTCCTGCTATCAATGGTTAATTCCTAGTCTGAACGAAAAGGCACTCCCGCGAGGGGGTGCTTTTTTGTTGTTAGAATAGAAGGTGGTTTTTTGAGTTTGAGGTTGAATTATGATTAGTTTAGAACAAGCTTTAAATACTGTTGAGCAACTATCTTTAGAACAACAGGAAATGTTATTAGAAATTTTACAAAATCGTTTACTTGATATTCGTCGTCAAGAAATTGCCAGAGATGCTAGGGAGTCAATTAATGCTTTTCATCAAGGAGAATTGAAACCTCAACCCCTAGAAATTATTCTGAGAGAATTGAGAGAAACTTTAGAATAGATATTATGAGAGAACTGGTTTTAACGCCTAAATTTAAGCGGACTTTCCGTAAGTTTGTTCTCAGAAATCCTCAACGACAGAAAGCCATTGAGAAGACATTGGCACAAATGAGGGAAGATATTTATTTTTTGAACTTGGGAACTCATTCATTAAAAGGGGAATTATCGGGACTTAAAGCTTGTTCTTGTGGTTATGATTGCCGGATTATTTTTTCTATAGAAATTGAGCCAGACACCCAGGAGGAAGTTATCATTTTACTTGACATTGGTACTCATGATGAAGTGTATTGATAAAATAGGAAAAACTAGAAAGCGATCCTGCGGGTTTCTGCGTTGCGGTACACATATATTTATAATAAGATAAATTTGGCTCTCTTAGGTTTGGTGGGTAAAATGTATTCTAAGATACAGTCCTGGTGACGATCAAGTGGAGCAAACCACAAAGACACAAAGGACACAAAGATTGATCGCTCCTATATAAGTTAAACTGATCACACAAAGAATAAGAGATCCCAGGTTTTGATCGAGAGTTAAGAGGTAAAATGATGACTTTGCAAGAAATGATCAAATCTTTTGAGAATTTATCAGAGGATGAACAGGAGTCATTGTTAGAGATTTTGTGTCAATATAGAGCTAAAGCAAGAGAAAGAGAAATTTTAGCTAATTTTAAGGAATTGAAAGATGCGATCGCTACTGAAACGGCCAGAAGGGGAACCGTAGAAGATTTGATTGCTGATTTGAATGAGGATTAACCATGGATCTAATATGGAGTGATGGGTTTAAGCGTTCGTTTAAGAAGCTAATCAAGAAAAATCCCCAGTTAAAACCTAAAATTTTCGATGTACTTAGAAAACTGGCAGAAGACCCATTTACACTGTCTTTAAAAACCCATAAGTTAAGTGGTAATTTAGAAGGGTTATGGTCTTGTACTGTAGCTTACGATTGTCGAATTATTTTTAGTTTTTCGGAAGATGGAGAATATTTAGAAGTTATCATCTTGTTAATTGATATTGGCAGTCACGATCAGGTGTATAGAAAATAGGATATACTGGAAAGCGATCCTGCGGGTTTCTGCGTTGCGGTACACATCTATTGACAATAAGATAAATTTTTCCTAGTAGTGAGAATTTCTTTTAAGATAGGATTTAAACACAGGATTAATAGGAAAATAGGACGAGGTTTCTGATGGTAATTTATCCAATAAACAGCGTCTCATTAATGACTGAATAGCTGCCCAAAATTCAGAATTAGATAGGTCAAGATTAGCAGTTTTGGGAAACTTTTCTACCGCTTCAGTTTGATTAGCTAACCAGTGTATCACCTTTTTTTCTGATGCGGATAAACGCTGTAAATGACATTCGATCGAGTTTTCTATATCCCCTAAATAAATTTCATTTTTCATTTGTTCTAAAAATAAGGATACTTCTCCATCAAATAGTTCAATAATGGTTGAGGAGATGATATTTAACCAGTTAGGATGACCTTGATAAAGTTCCCTCAGTTCTGTCCATTTTTCCTCATTTTTTAAACCGTATTCTTTGAAGATTTCTTCAAATTCTGTTGTTAAACCTTGCAGGTATAAAGTTTTAATTTTATCGGATTTTAAGGTGACAAAATCTCTGGGAAGTTCCCAACTAATTAAAATCAAACAACTGTGATGAGATGTGGTAGCAATTTGGTGAAAAAATTTATGATAATCCTGACAGTCGCTTAAATATTTACCTGCTAATTCCCCCAGTTTAAAAATATTCTGTACATCATCAAGAATAATTAAACAACGATAGGAGCTTAGATAATCTATTATATCAGGTAAGGGGGTTAATAGAGATTGGGTGAAAAACTGTTTTAGATCATCTTTGAGAGCAATTAATTGAGGAATATTTTCCAGACTGCGATAAATAATATAATCAAATTGTGGGGCAATTTCTGAAACTAATTTAAGGGTTAAAGCTGTTTTTCCGATTCCAGTTAACCCATAAATGGTAATTAATCGAGTTTTATTATCTAGCCATTCTTTTAAGGTTGATATTTCTAACTTACGTCCATAGTTATACCTTAATTCAGGGGCTTTTGTTAGGTTAATTATTGGGGATTGATGATCATTATCTGGAAAATTTGAAGACTTTTTTAATTTGTTTTCTGAGTAGGGGTTATTTTCTCTACAGATACTAACATGATTATTTCTTATATTATTATGTGGAGAGTTAACAAAATTATAAATAGTAGATGAAGCTTTATTTTCTAAAATAGAACGAACATTAGACTTTTTTATATCTTCTTCAAAAACATCTGATAATAGTTGCCACAATTTCCATGCTTCTTTTTTTATATGATCATAACTGCGCTGATTATTTTTGGCAATTTCTTCATAATCTTGATGTTCCCAAATACCCTGTAAGATGGATTCTTGCAATGAATCAAGATGTTTACCGGTTTTCTCTAATACCTGTTTATCTGTCCATTCTAAAAGGTTTTGAATATCCATATAAGTAAGTGGTAGAACATTTGTATTTCTGGTTGGGATAAGGGAACAGATTTTAGTTTTCTCGTTTTTTTATCAGACTAATAATCATTTTACTTCCCTCTTGCAAGAGATCAATGTATTGCCTACGAACATTGTACCCCATAAAGTCGGGAAGGCCAAACTGTCATACCAAATCCGCCCTAGAAAGTAAAGCTTGTACTCATATTACTCGTAGGGTGCGCCCTTCAATAGCGTAACGCACCAATTTAATAATAGAGGTGGTGCGTTACGGCGAATTATTAATTTTGGTTTTTTGACTAAATTGATAGCCGCCTAACGCACCCTACACTCTACGGACTACTGATTAACTAGAAATTTGAGAAAAGATTAATAAAGGGTTTTTTATTTTTCCAGCGATAGGTATTAAAATCTCGATTATCAATTGATAAGATAAGTCCATTTCCTAACTCTTCTGCTAAGATAACTAGGGAGGCATCGGCTAAGTCCATTGGCAGACTTTGATATTGTTTCATAAGGTCTTGAATTCTTTCTAGATGAGTATTTTCAAGGTGAAATAATAGAAATTTTTGGGGATGTCTCTCAAATACGTTCATTAATTTTATTTGTTTTTCAACTCCTGTATAGAGATTTGGAGAACGTTGTAAAAGAAGATGACAACTTTCTGTTAAAACACACCAAGTTGTAATTAGGGGTTGGGAAGAATACTGTGCTAAGGTTTGCTGTGCTATTAGATGATATTGATCTTTATTGTTAAATAAAGCCACCCAGAACCCAGTATCAACGATGATCATATTTAGCTTTTAATCCTTCTTTGAGAACGGATTTATAATTAGTAGAAAGGTCTGATTCTGCACTAATACAACCGATTAATCCAGATTCTTTTAAAATGTCTAGGGTACTTTGAGCTTCAGGGTTTATTTTTGCTGCAATCTCTGGCTTTTTTACCAAAGAATAGCGTTTTTTTAATAACTCAATAAAATCAATCAGTAAGTTTTGTGCTTCTTCAGGTAATTGGTTAATATCTTGTTGAATTTGTTCTAAGTTAATCATTAATTTACCTCCGTTAAGGTTTTTAAATAGGCTGCTAATGTTTAAGCGACTGTTTCTGACATTTAAACCTCCTGATTTGTTTCCGACTGTCACCTGTTACTTAATCGGTTAATATTAATGCCAATGCTTGATTAATAATTTTAGTTTTATCAATCATAGCTTCAATTTCTTTTGGTTGATATATACCCTCAAAAGCTTCTAATGCCGCTTGTCTTAAAGCTGAAGAATAAGCATCCTCTAAGGTTTCTTTTAATTCTTCTATTGTTAGATAATTTCCTCCCGTTTTACGTCGTTGATTAATGCGTTGAATCTGTCGAACAGAATTAGAAATAGAGGTTTCCCATGAGCGGGTACTGCGTTTTTCTGCTTGCTGTTTAATCAGATGTAATAGGACAATAATACTAAAGCTAAAAATCTTATTGAGCTTATCATCTTTGCTCATTTCTGTCATTTCCTCTGCCAAGATTAAGGCATCGGGAATATTGCCAGCTAGTAATAGATTTTTTAACTCTAATAATTCTTCCATTTTTCGCCTTTTTTTGACTGATTAACCTCTTGATTTAGTAATTTGTTCCGCATTTAAATTAACCCAAGTTACTAGTTATAAGCTTCGCTAGTTCGATCCCCCTAAATCCCCCTTAAAAAGGGGGACTTTGAGTCTGGTTCCCTCCTTAAAAAGGGAGACTTTGAGTCTGGTTCCCTCCTTAAAAAGGGGGGCTAGGGGGGATCGAACCTAAAAATCAAATTTAGCCTTGTTTCATGAGCCTTGCCCTCTTTTTTGCCACTAAATCCCACTTTATCCCACGAAAATTATTATATCAGAAAATCAAAAATGGCCACAAATTCCCACAGACAAAACCAAAGTGAACATCTAGATTGTAAGAATCACTTAGTTTTTTGGACTTTTATCAAGTTATGAAAAGGACACTAGCCAATTGTATCAGCTTAGGGATCGGATTGGGTGCGATCGGGGTGGGTTTCCCTGCACAAGCCGCCTCTTTTCAGGGGTTAGGGGACTTACCGGGGCGTAGTTTCGATAGTAATGCTTCAGGAGTATCAGCCGATGGGTCTGTTGTGGTTGGTTATAGTGATGGTGAGGCATTCCGTTGGACACAAGCAACGGGGATGGTTGGACTAGGGGACGTACCTACGGAGGTGTTTTGTAACCCTGAGTCTAATACTTGCTTTGAGGACGTAGTATATAGCAAGGCTTATGGAGTATCAGCGGATGGATCTGTTGTCGTTGGTGGAGGCTCTTATTGGTCGTCCTATAGCTTAAATGAGGCATTCCGTTGGACGCAAGCAACGGGGATGGTAGGACTAGGGGGAGGAGTAGCCTATGGAGTATCAGCCGATGGGTCTGTTGTAGTTGGTCAAAGCGGTGGTGGTGGTTTTCAGGCATTCCGTTGGACACAAGCAACGGGGGTGGTCGGACTGGGGTCCTTACTAATAGGAGACTCTAGCAGTGCTTCAGGAGCATCAGCCGATGGGTCTGTTGTAGTTGGTAAAAGCGGTGACGAGGCATTCCGTTGGACACAAGGGACAGGTATGGTAGGACTAGGGTACTTACCGGGGGTTAATGGTTTCTTTGGCTTTAGCGAGGCTAATGGAGTATCAGCCGATGGGTCTGTTGTAGTTGGTTACAGCAATGGTGGTAATGGTTTTAATGGTAATCTTATTGAGGCATTCCGTTGGACACAAGCAGGGGGAATGGTCGGACTAGGGGTACTATCTGGAGGTATAGCTAGCTATGCTAATGGAGTATCAGCCGATGGGTCTGTCGTGGTTGGTTACAGCGCTACAGACCCTTTCACCGGCGCAGAGGCATTTATCTGGAATAGCACCCAAGGGATGCGGAGCTTACAACAGGTTTTAACTAATGATTATGGTTTAGATTTAACCGGTTGGTCTTTGAATCGAGCTAACGCAATTTCTGCTGATGGGTTAACAGTTGTGGGTGAGGGACGGAACCCCAGTGGTAATACTGAAGCTTGGATTGCTCGTTTAGATCCACAACCAGATCCCGAACCCGGAACAACGCCTACCAATCCGCTACTCCCTACCCCAGATCCGAATAACCCCAACGGCTTTACCTTTCCTGGTGTTATCATCGGTGATAATGGGTTGGGTATAACTAACCCCATCTTTTTCGATCCGATTGTGTCGGTAGGATACGATTACGCAGTGACAGGCGGCCCCTTATTCGCCTCAGTTTTAATCCCCAATGCTCTTCCCCAAGGCGACAGCAACTTTATCCTAGAATTACCCGGATTTGGCAATTATTCTCTCCTAGCAGGAACGACTTTCAACTTATTGGGTGTCAATCCCCTTGGCTTTAGTAACTTCCGCATTAGTGGCATTGATCCTGCGGAAATGCTCGATCCAACTAATCCTACTGCTTTTGTGACGGGGTTAACATTTACTGCTCCTGGAACAGTAACAGTCACCCAAAACCCCATTATTCAAAATACTGGTAGCGTTAGTGTTCCTGAACCGTCCAATTTATTAGGTTTAGGATTACTTGGATTCGGTGCTTTCTTGACGGGAAAATTAAATAAAAAGCAAGCCAAAAAAGACTCCTAATAGCAATTGTTATTAATCTTGTTGCTTATACAACTTGATGGCGATTTCCAGCTTCAATCATCAACCTGACTTTGATGGGAAAGTCCATAAATTCCCTATTTTTGGCATTTCAATCAGTTAGCGTCTAAATCATTAGATAAAAGGGCATCCTCGAATGGGGTGCTTTTTTGTTGTTCGGATGTATCGATCGAGCTACAATAAAAGGGACTTCTTTAGGCGAAAATATGGCTAAAGGCATCGATATTAGCGAATTTATTGTTGCTAGTCCGGATATTTGTAATTCCCGTCCCCGGATCGCAGGAACTAGAATCACGATTCAAAGTTTAGTCATGGATCATAAAACGGGAATGAGTGCCGAAGCGATCGCTAAAGAGTATCCTCAGTTAAATCTGGCTCAAATTTATAGCGCTCTAGCGTATTATCACGCGATTGACACTCCCATCGCTAAAAGCGAGGGATTCTTGGTTCACTGAGTTTCCTTAATCTGGCAGGACGTATCCAACCAAACCAGAGGGAATCTCTCCCCCCCCCCTTGCCCCCCCGACG
>SFBL01000238.1 GCA_007095785.1 Microcystis aeruginosa Ma_SC_T_19800800_S464 | reverse complement strand
GTTCTTAGGTTTGTGTTATGCAATGGACGAGGGTTATAACGGATGGAACCCTTATTTAGAAAGGCATTTGGCGATTTTTGTCAATTGTCTTTTATCTAGAGCGAACTAATCAATTAAGTATTTTGCCAGATAAGGATTTAGTCGATTTATGCCACCTTATCCAACCATACCAAGTAACGAAGAACCGTTTTTAGTGGACAGTCTTAAGCAGAAAATTGCCGTTTTCTTGTCACTGATGCCATTTTTCAAAAGTAATCGCAGAGATGGTTAATTTCCCTTACCCCCACAACCAAAGGGAGAGGGGAGTAAAATGCCGGCTCTCTTATTCTTTGTGTGATAAGTTTAACTTATATAAGACCGATCAATCTTTGTGTCCTTTGTGTCTTTGTGGTTCGTTCCATTTGCTCGCCAGCAGGAATGTATTTTAGAATACATTTTACCCACCAAACCCAAGAGAGTAAAATGCCTGCTAGGAATAAAGGAAAATAGTATGATTACTGTTTACTGATCACTGTTCACTGATAACTGAAAGGTTTCTTGTCTTCAGGTTAAGCTCCCAAAAAAAGGCTATTCTTTACCCTATATAGCCTGGCGAAAATTTAATGACTCCCTTGTTAGTTCACACTTACCCTTCTCTTGTCAAGGGTATTTTAATTAAACGTTACAAACGCTTTTTTGCCGACATACAACTGGACAACGGAGAATTAATTACGGCCCATTGCGCTAATACCGGACCGATGACGGATGTATGCGTAGAGGGTCAACCAGTTTATCTTTCCCGTAGTGATAACCCGAAGCGAAAATTAGCTTATACCTGGGAGATGATTCAACTGGAGGAGACTTGGGTGGGAGTTAATACCAATCTTCCCAATCAGGTGGTGAAAAATGCCCTGTTGCAAGGGGTTTTTCTCGATTTGGTCAAAAATGACACCGAAGTGCGATCGGAGGTGGCCTACGGTCAAAATAATGGCAGTAGAATTGATTTTCTTTTGACCCATGGGGATAATTCCCTCACCTATATCGAGGTCAAAAATACCACTTGGAATCAGGGAGAAACGGCACTTTTTCCCGATACTGTCACCACGCGAGGACAGAAGCATTTACAGGAATTAATGGCTTTATTGCCGGCAGCGGAGGCGATTATGCTCTACTTTATTAATCGGGGTGATTGTGACCGATTTGCTCCGGGGGATAGTAAGGATGCTAAATACGGGCAGCTATTGCGTCAAGCAGTGGCTAAAGGAGTCAAGGTTTTACCCTGTCGCTTCCAAGTGACACCCACGGGAATTTATTATTTAGGTTTAGCAGAATTGCAACTGTGACACCAGTGGTTTAGAGGGGCCAGCTTTTGACAAAATCCCCCAGACCGCAACTGACCTTGAAAAGCTTAGAGACACAGTTACCTGTGCCTCTAATGGGGATTTTTGTCGATACATATTTGGGGTAATTTGTCAAGGTTTTTGATAACTAAATTCCGTGGCGCATTTTCTCTAGTTTCTGTTGCACCTGAGCATCGAGAGAATGGAATAAAAAACGCCCTTTGGGACTTTGAGAAGAACTCTGGGATTGTCTCAGACGACGACCGGTTAAATCCACCTCGATTTCCAGACGTTGAGCGGAAATCCACTGGGCCCCATAACCCATAACGGTCATTTTTTGGGCATTATCAGAGGTAGCGACGATAATCCGTCCGATAGCTGGGGCGCGATCGTGCCAAAAATCGGCACAGGTTTTCTCGATATAGGTGTCGGCGGTTTGAGCGTGGGCGGTAAAATAAACCGATAAATGGTTAGTGTAGCGTTCTTGGCTGCCGGGGGTATCTTGAAGGTAGGAATCGAAGACGATTTGGGTTTGATAACCCTGATGGTGGGTGTAACCGATTAGGGTTTCAATTAACTTGTCTCGCGCCGGTTCGAGACCGTGGCGATCGCTAATTTTTTTCAGGGACGGCCAAGCGCCGATGACGTTGTAGCCGTCAACCAGCAGAAGGGAACGATCAGAAGAATTAACCATGGCTTTGAGAGTAACTGGTGTAGCATTAAGGGCAGTTCTAAAAAACAGCATCTTAATGATATTAACAAAAAATTTAAGATTCTCCCGCCGCACTTGCCAATAATCTCGCTTTTAATTCTAGGGCATTTCCCTGATCCGTTACCTTGCCACCCTCTAATAAAAATGCTCCATCGCTGTAATCCAATTCATCAAGGCGATGGGTCACCCAAAGGGCCGTAATCCCCCGGTTTTTGACCAATTTATGCACTTGAGAGACTAATTCTAACTGAGTATCCCCATCCAAAAGGGCGGTGGGTTCATCAAAGAGTAAAACCTCGCAATGACGAGCTAAAGCCCCCGCAATGGCGATTCTTTGCTTTTGTCCGCCACTGAGAGCATATATCGGTCGTTTTTCCATTTCTAATAAATTCACCGCCCCTAGGGATTCCCGCACCCGGGCCCGAATTGCCGGCGTGGATAAACCCTCGGATACCAACCCAAAGGCCACATCTGCCCCCACTGTCGGCATAACTAACTGATGGTCGGGATTTTGAAAAACAAAACCGAGGGGGTTAGGTATCTCTATTTCCCCGCGACTAGGTTTTAATAATCCCGCTAAGAGCCGCAGCAGGGTTGATTTACCGCTGCCATTTGTCCCCAACAACATCCAAAATTCCCCTCTGGGAACTTGCAAAGAGCAGCCATTTAATACTGATTTCCCATTCGGCCAGCTAAACCAGAGGTCTTTTACTTTTATAGTCATAATTATGAGTTGATCAGTTATCAGTTTTGAGTTTTCAGTGGAAAGTGTTATGTAGGCGGTTGCCGTTTTCTTGTCACTGATTACTGGTTACTGCTCACTGATAACTGATGAAAGAACTATTCTGTGGCTAAAGCGACAAACCCCGGCGCTCTACCAGTGGAGGCAGCTCCGGATTTTTGTGAAACAATCACCGCACTGATCTGATCGCTCAAAACCGCCACCTTTTTATCGGTTTGTTTTTCGCAGGTTAATTCTAATAACTCTGGATTTGGCGATCGCATAGCGTTAATAATTGTTTGATACAAAGCGTCTGCTGCTGCTTCTTCCTTGCGCTGCACGGAAATGGGGATGGGCGAGAGTTTCAGGGTAATATCGATCGAATACATGGTTTAGCGTTCCCTTCCAAAAAACAAGTCAAAAACCATTGTATAGCAGGGGTTGGGAAGTCAGTGATCAGTGATCATGAGTTTTCAGTTCACTGATTGCTGTTCACTGTGCAGATAACCTTAGGGTCATCACCGATTAACTCTCGGCAGTTGGTGTGCAGAGGCGTTGTTAGCAATCACTTGCTTGAATGAATTAGCATTAGCATGGTGCGTTCCCCAAAATCTATCGGTGCAGCAGTAAGAGCCAGATTAGGGAACGCACCCTACAGCAATAGCTAATCTTGGTAATGATAGCGACAGGAAATAATTGTTAGATAATGATCATCGACAACATAGACAAGACGATTAGCTTCATCCGTACGGGACCAAAAACCTGACAAATTCTCTCTCAAGGGTTCAGGTTTACCGATTCCTTCAAAGGGATTGGATAGAGTATCTTGGATGAGCAGATTGATTCTTTTCAGGGTTTTCTTGTCCTGAGATTGCCAATAAAGATAATCTTCCCATGCTTTACTACCCCAAGCCAACTTACGCATCGATTAAATCATGTTCTTGTGTTTTACCTGCTTTATATTCTGCGATCGCTTCTTGCAAATGTTGAGCATTAGCCGGAGATTTTAAGAGATAAACTGTTTCCATCAGACTGTCATAATAACTTTTAGACATGATAACAACATCTTCTGTATCTCCTCTGACAATGAAAGTACAGTTTTTATCATTGGCTACTGTACTTTGTGTGATAATCAGTGCTTATCATTCGTAGGAGTCTTGCTAGGCAAGGCTTTGAAGACTATATTTCTGGAAAATTATCCCTATTCTTCTTACTCCCACACAGAAACGAGAAGAGCCTTAAAGTTTTTTCGGGCTTCACTAAAGTTGACAATGTTGACGCTCATCAGAGTTGTACATGATTAAGTACAATTGTTATTATAGTTCTGTCCAAATCTGGTTGGCAAAACCCAAAGGCTTCGGGGAACGCATCCTACAGCGATAGCGATAGCGCTTCAGCAGACGGCAATAATGTTTCCATCATAATAGCTAATTTATAAAGAGTGGTTGCTCATGAATATTTTTACCTTATTTCTAAATTCCTCTTCAGCATCACGCTTCATGATTTCAACTCTTCTTTGAGTTTCTTCTTTTTTCTTTTCAATAGATTTTTTGTTTGCTGAATCCGCTAATATGCCAATCAACATACCTACTATTGGTGGAATAAGCAGCGTTAGAAGAAGTACACCACCTGAAGCTGAGCCAGCTATTGCAGTGCATCCTGCAAATGAGATAAGACATCCACCACCACATCCAGCAGCAGTACTTTCACTTGATTTATTTTGAACTTCTTCAACAAGTTTTCTACCCTCTTTCTCTTTTTTTGAAATTTCTTCAAGATAAGGACTAAGTTCAACCATAAACTTGTTCATGTAGAGACGATCTTCATCTCTAGCTAAATCAAGATTTACACCTGTTGAGATCTTTATAATTTGAAGAGTTTTATAAAGATCTCCAGCTTTCCAAGATGTTCCGCAGTCAAGGCAAGCATTTACATTTCTATCTTCACCTGTAACGGCTCCAACAGCACCACCAACAACTCCAAATAAAGCCCATCCAGCAGCGGCACGTCCCCAACTAACGTTAGTTTCTTTTTTAAGCTGAATATGATTAGAACCACAATTAGGACAATTAGCCATTATTACTCTCTAATATTGGCTCTTCTCGACTTTGTGTGATAATCAGTGCTTATCATTCGTAGGAGTCTTGCTAGGCAAGGCTTTGAACACTATATTTCTGGAAAATTATCCCTATTCTTCTTACTCCCACACAGAAACGAGAAGAGCCTAATATTCAACACTTTGTCAACTATATATACTGCTCCCTGCGATCGAGCAACCCCCTCTATTTATAGTATCCCACTTCCATCGGTCTAACACCCCCTAAATGAAACTTAATACCGCACTGTGGGGTTTAATCACCTCAATTTGGGGATAGTTACCGCACAGAGGGGTTTAGCATTCCGTTCAAGACGTAAAGACAATAATACCAAGCAATTGAGGCGGCATATCTCCCCATCTCCCCAAATCCCCATCTCCCCCCGCAACGGCTCGACTGAGCATCGCCGAACGTCGCGCAGGAAGTGGTCTCCCGAAAAATTTTAGATTTTTTTAAGATCGACCGAAAAAATATTGGTCATTTTTTCCAATATAGTGTAAGTTAAGAAAAGTAAAGATTTCTCACAATTCTTCAACACATCTGCTGGCCTGCTCGGATAGATGGAGAAGAGAGCGCGGAATCTTAGCAATAATATACATTTTTCGGAGAAAACCCCCATGACCATTGCTGTCGGACGCGCCCCAGAAAGAGGGCTGTTTGATGCTCTCGATGACTGGCTCAAAAGAGACCGTTTCGTCTTCATCGGTTGGTCTGGTTTACTACTCTTCCCCTGCGCCTTCATGGCCCTAGGTGGATGGTTAACCGGCACCACCTTCGTCACCTCCTGGTACACCCACGG
>SFBL01000237.1 GCA_007095785.1 Microcystis aeruginosa Ma_SC_T_19800800_S464 | reverse complement strand
TCACTCTTAAGGATTATCTCCATGGCAAGAGTTCCTGTTATCTCAAAAGACGGAAAACCGTTAATGCCAACCAAACCCAGTCGGGCTAGACGGTGGATTAAGGAAGGAAAAGCTATCGGTAAATTCAACGACTTAGATATTTTCTATGTCCAGCTAACCGATGAACCTTCCGATAACAAAACCCAACCGATTGCTATTGGTATTGACCCAGGTAAATTATTCTCTGGAATTGGCGTTCAATCCTCTCTTTTTACTCTTTGGAAGGCTCACCTAGAACTTCCTTTTAAGCGAGTAAAAGAGCGCATGGACAATAGACGGTTAATGCGAAGAGGACGTAGAGGAAGACGGATTAACCGCCAACTTCCTTTTAATCTAAGAGCGCATCGACAAAAACGATTTTCAAATAGAAGAACAGGAAAATTAGCTCCCTCAATCAGAGCTAATCGTCAACTTGAACTTCGAGTCGTTTCTGAACTAACCAAAATCTATCCAATTACCGATATCTATTTTGAGTACATCAAAGCCGATATTGATCTAACTTCCAGTAGAAAAGGAGCTAAGTCTGGAAAAGGTTTCTCGCCGGTTATGGTTGGACAAAAATGGGCTATTGAGCAACTGTCTCAGTTTGCAACAGTCCATACTCGCTTTGGTTGGCAAACCTCTAATCTCAGAAAACATTTGCGACTAGAAAAGTCTAAAAATAAAGCAGAACAATCACCAGAAAGTCATGCTAACGATGGAATTGCTCTTGCCTGTTTTCAATTTTTAAATTATTTGCCATTCCATACTTCTAATGGACATGGATATGATTGGAAGGGTTATGTTAAAGTAACAAACGCTCCCTTTGCTGTCATCAAACGTCCTCCTGTTAGTCGTCGTCAACTTCACCTGATGGTTTTTTCTAAGGGTGGTAAACGACGTAAATATGGTGGCTCTACCACAAGACATGGGTTCCGTAAAGGAGATTTAGTTTCTTCTCCCAAAGGGATTGGTTATGTTAGTGGAGATACCGAAAAACAGCTATCTGTAAGCGATACCAGTTGGAAACGATTGGGACAAATAGCTGTTAGTAAGATTCAGTTAATTCGTCGTTCTAACGGTTTAATTGTTTCTCACTAACTTGTATAAAGCCGCCCTCCGCTATCGCTAAAGGGCGGGTTTTCAGACCCATTTTTTCGATGACTAACAATCGCTTTCCCCGTCCCGAATTACTGCTACACCCTAATATTCCCAAACCGTTACACGGCATCAATCCCCGCACGATCCTCGGTCAGAAGTGGTGGAACGCACAACGACAATTAGCTTATGCCGAACACGATTATCACTGTTGGGCTTGCGGGATACATAAAACGTCGGCTAAGTATCACCGTTGGCTGGAAGCACACGAGGTCTATGACATCGACTACGGTACGGGACGGGTGGAGATGAAAAAAGTCTGTGCGCTCTGTCATAGTTGCCATCAATATATTCACGATGGCAGAATGCAGAAATTATTGGAACAGGGCAAACTCTCTTTCGAGAAATATATTCACGTTCTCGCTCACGGAGAACGGCTCGTCAAAGATTATTTGACCGAAGTGGCCATCAATTACCGAGGACAGACGTGGAAAAAACCTTTCGAGGGAACGCTTCCCTTTCAAGATACTTTCCCCGATGTGATCGTCCCAGGATTACCCCGCCCTGTCCAATCGCAGGTCGATTGGCAAGAATGGCATTTAGTGGTCGAGGGACGGGAATATTATACGCGCTTTTCCGATATTCGAGAATGGTCGGATTATTATCAGTGGTTACACCGCAATAACCTGACCGATAATTTCCAAATATTCGCCCAATTTAAAGAAAGTAAATAATCTTCAAAAGCTTGCGCCAAGGGTTGAAAACCATTCGGAGATAATCCCTTGGCCTCTAAAGTTTATTTACTGCATTATCTCGGAGAGATAGGCGATACCACCAAACCAACAGGATACGCGCAACACTATCTCGGTAGTACCAGACGAAGCTTAAAACAAAGACTAGCGGAACACGCTGCGGGACGGGGTGCGAAGATAACCGCCGCTTTCGCCCGACAGAATATCGACTTTATCTGCGTCCGAACCTGGAACGGCGGCAGAACGGTGGAACGTTACCTCAAACGCGTCACGTCACGCCCGTCTCTGTCCTTTGTGCAATCCCAACGCCCGTCAATACGGCAACCAGATGGGGGGAACACCCCTGATCTCCAGTTTCAAACACGGTTCTCGATCGAAATCTTCAGCGTCTCGATCGAAAATATCGAGAAATTGAAATGATTTGAATGGGTGGTGAAAACCTATCAAGGAAAAAACAATGAATATAATTTTCAAACAATGGAATTGCAGAGTTATCGTCAGTAAATATCTGAAAGGTGGTTTTCCGGCGATTTTTTTAGTCGATGCCGATAACGAAGAACAGATCGCAACGGCAACGGTTAATTTGATAGAGTACGGTATCGAACCGGAACCGAATCATTGCTATTTGAAAGACTATTCCGAAAATCAGGGAATTGTCGAGATTCTAGCGGGAGCGGGAGCCGTGATTCCTATCCAACAGATTCGCCTCGGAAATTTGACCGCAACATTGTGCAAACTTAGTCCTCAACTGATCGAAGAATTAGAAAAGCTATAAAACGTAGAGAAAGCTGTCATCTGACAGCTTTTTCTGGTTATAAGTAGTCGGCATGGTCAGACCTAAAGAACAATTGGAGCGAAAAAAATAGCTGGAACGGGGGGAAAAAACATGGAGAGCAACCGATATGCAACTATCCATCTTCGATCTTCCCCCCGATCCCGTACCGACCCGACTTCGCTATCCCGACCCCCGCAAAGCGCAAAAGTTGAGGGAATTGGCCGCTAGTCTCCAATCGCAAATCGACAAGAAAATGAATCCAGCCATCTCCCATCAACGCCCCACCCGACGACGGGCCGGCATCGTCGCCTCGATGAGAGAGGACGGAAAACAACTGCAACGGATTCAGTCCTGGCTGCGGGTGATGGCCGACGAAGCGGAAACCGGAACGTTGCCCGACATTCTCCAACGTATAACGACGAAAACCCAGTTAGAAGTCCTGTATTCTTTCTGTTATCACCGTTGGCGAGATGAAGATATCCACCGTATACTTACCGACAGAAATTGTCATTGGTACAGCAAACTGGAACGGGCGCACCTGAATAGCCTCGATCGAATTAAGCGGGCAATTACCGCTTTACAGTCCCTGGACAATCTTGCGCTGGAAGACCCCACCCTCATCCAGATACAAGAACTGGAAAGAGCGCTGATCGGACGGAATATCCGCGGTTATTTTCCTACTCCCCGGCCCATCTGCGAACGGATGGTCAAATTGGCCATGCTCCGTAACGGCATGAGAGTTTGGGAACCGAGCGCTGGCAAAGGATCGATCGCCGAGACGATTCGGGAATCGGTACGGGTAAACTTGGATGTCTGCGAACTGCAAGCCGAACTCCGGCAAATTCTCCAATTGAAAGGTTTCAACGTCATCGCCTTCAATTGCTTCGATGTCACGGGAAAGTACGATCGCATTCTGATGAACCCTCCCTTCGGCAAAGGGCTGGAAATTTCCCATATCACCCACGCCTATAACCGTCTGACCAAAGGGGGAAGACTGGTAACGATCGCCCCAGAATCCGTCAGCTTTCGCAAAGACCGAAATTATCAACAGTTCCGTAATTGGTTGGCCGATAAAACCGTCCTCGATGAGGCTTTACCTGATAACGCATTTCTAGAAAGCGATCGACCGACGGGAGTAAGAACGAGATTATTGGTACTGGAAAAATAGCACGCAATGGACGCTTACGGGAGCGTCCTATTTCCGCAATCGGACGGGCTATAGCAATGAAATCGGAGGACGGTATCCACAAAAAGGGCAAAAACAGCCAAAAAAACGACCAGCGCCAGTGAAAACGATTTGTGAAAAATTATGAACAATACTTTCACGGAAAAATTTCTCGAACAACCGCCACCGAATACCGTTCGGGTCATCCAGACGGTCACGGGAACGACCGACAACGCCCGAATATGGGTCGGTTACGATGCCGACAACCAGAAAACCTTCCGCATTTACTGTCCTTATCGCATTGGCAACCGCATACCTGAACCCGTCACGGCGATCGAGGCGATTTTTTTTGATAATTACTGGCGCTGGCGGGTCACGACCGCGTACAAGGCTACCCGTTGTCCCGATTGTGGTGCGGCATGGGACGAGCGCCATTGCGAATTTTGCGGTTTGTCGCTTGAAGACCCGATTTAAAGAGAAAAAAAGAGAACATTGAAGAAAACCTCTGTATTAGTCGAGAAAATTCAAACAGAGGTCTTAAACTATGAAAATCTTATCCTGTCATTCCCTCCGTGAACACTTCAGTACCTTATTTTGCCTTTTGGAAGCACTCAGAACGATTCGCTCGATCAACGACTGACTAAACTTTTTCAAGGTAAACCAGCCCCGTCTAGTTTAAACGCTCAAAAAGATAAAAACAACAGATAAACATATAAAAACAATATAAATCACAGAAAAAGACGGTATCGCGGGCGAAAACCATTAGAAATTGGAGAAACAATCATGCCAGTCCCGAAAACAACCGTCATTTCTGTATCCGATGAAGCCCTCGGTAATTTCGCCGTCCCCGATCATTCAGAACGGGTTTATGCCCAAGTGTACTATGCCATCCGGGAACGTCAGGGTGTGCTATCTCGGAAACGCAACGGCGAGGATTTCAGTTGGGATGACTTCAAACAGACATTCACCGAAGTGTTCGGCACTCCCAACAAACCCACCTATACGCTCGAACAACTGCTGGATTATGCACTTCGCAAATTCAACATGACTTTGCAGGACTTGATCGATGCCAACAAACGCAGTTGGAAACGCCGTCGCGATTGGGAAGAAAAATCTGGTTCCCACTATAACAGCATTCCCCACGACTGGAACGCAGGTTAACCGAATGCGATAACACGAAAGGGGAGGAGTTTTTCTCTCCTTTTTTTTACCTCGGTGAAAGGAGAAATCAAAGAAAAATTAAATAACAAAAACTATCGGAGTGGGGTGTAAACTATTCCGAGAAAATCGATGAATAACGACACTTTCGATAGTTATCTTAACGCCCTCCGTGATTATCGTCTATATCAACAATTTTCTGATAATTATTACGATCCAACCCAAGATTTACCGCCAGGTATTCACGCCTCGATCTACCGTCCCGAACCGGAAATAGAAGACGACCCGGACCCAGATGAGCCAGAAATTTCGGATAATTGGCAACCCAGCGACGATCCTCTTCATTTCTAATCGGTAAATCAAACGGTTCTTCGGTTTGTGTTATGCAATGGACGGGGGTTATAAGGGATGGAACCCTTATGCTAGAAAGGCATTTGGCGATTTTTGTCAATTGTTTTTGATCTAGAGCGAACTAATCAATTAAGTCTCTTGCCGGATAAGGATTTAGTCAATTTATGCCCCCCTATGGAACCATACCAAGTAACGAAGAACCAATCAAACTTTTTCTGCCCTTGGGCGAGGGTCACTGCGACTATCGCCTTTTTTAACTGAGGGAAACAATCGCCAGATACAGAGAAAACTCGGTCGGGAGACAACGAATACAAAAAATAGGAAAAGAAAAGAAAGAAAAACGGTCGGGTGCGGTCGAAAACCAACGGGAGTTAACACCATGCGTCAATCCGGCCACACCCTTATCGAACTGCTCGTCACCTTAACCCTAATCGCTGTCCTGCTGCTGATCGGTTTTTCTATACTTTCGAGATTAATAGCAGAACTACGCCTAGATATGGCCACCTTTGAACTTTCCCAACATTGGAAGTTTACCCGCTTCGATGCTATGGGAAGTGGAACCACCCCCACCGCCCTCTGCATGAAAGACGACGGACGGATCGAGGTGGCCAAGATAGCCAGCGACGATTGCGAGACGGTCAGCGAATGGCAGTCTCTGACGGACGGGGTGAACATCGACACCGCCAATTCGACCCTGAGAAGGGTCAGCGGTGTCGGGGGAAACGACGGCACGATCTACCGGGTTAGTTGGGCGGACACTAGGGGCGGTCTGGGCGGTTCTTGGGGACAGTTAGGGCGACTGACACTGACCGCCCAAGGAACAAACGCCAAACGCTGTTTATTTTTATTCCGTGTCGATGGTTCATGGGATATCCGCAAAGACAACCGATGCCAGAGATGAAAAAGGAAAAAAAGACGGGAGAAAAGGCTAACGCCATCGGGTGCAAATCATTCGAGAAACAAAACGATGACAGAACAAACTTTATTGGCCGACCTCTCCCGGCAATTCCCCCAGCTTCCCACCCTCGACCTCACCCTGCTAACACGAACCCTCTTTCCTCTATCCCCAGTCGAACTCTACACCCTCAGACTCGCTCACGACGATAACGCTATCATGAAGGCCGCCATTGATAGCACCATTCGGCAACGGCAAGAAGAGAAGGAAATCGCCGCCCTCAAACGACAACACGAAATCTATGACGAGTATCGTCACTGCTGTGGCGGTTGGTAAACTTTATTCGGTGGGGACATTCCCCGCCAGATAGCCACATAATCAAAATGTTAATCAACGTATTATCTAGTTCCAGTACAAATATGGTCAGATATGAGTTCCAATAGGTCAGATCGAGCGAATGCCCTGTATGAATCCGACTTCTACGGCTGGACAGAGCTACAAGCGAACGTTCTAGCCAACCGACAGGTAGAAGCACTGGACTGGCAAAACTTACGGGAGGAAGTCATTTCCTTGGGTAAACAAGAATATCGAGAACTGGTCAGCCGTCTAACCGTTTTGGTAGGACATCTTCTCAAATGGGAATATCAGCCAGATAAACGTTCTCGTAGTTGGTTTTTGACGATTAGAGAACAGAGACGAGCGATCAGACGGCATCTACAGGGCAATCCTAGTTTAAAATCCCGGATACCGACGGCTTTATCCGATGCTTTCGAGGCCGGAGTCGATTTGGCTTTGCGGGACACGGACCTACCGATACGGACTTTTCCCTCTCACTGTCTTTTCACCTTCGAGGACATCATGGCCGACCATTTCCTCTGCGATACCAGTCAGGATTGGCCATGAGTTCAATGATTCGACGATACCGCCTCGACGGGTATCTGTATCTCGCTCCGTTTCAGGGGATCGGGAACGTAGGGACCGTCATAGAAAAAGCGACGGGGGGAACCGATCGCCCGGTAGCTCGGATGTTCTGCCAGCCATTCGTTCAGTCGGGTCAATCCCTGTTGGTAACTGTCAAAATCGTAACCTCCCTGTAATCCCAAGCTCACCACCGTCATGGGTGGTACATCCTCGATCCGAATATTATCGGCCACCTCTTTCGGGTAAGTGTCGGTATCGCGGTAGAGAAAGGAAACTTCGGCCTCTCCCGATGTGGCTCCCGTGTCTGCGGGGTAACGGGTTTCAACGGGTGCGGTCATCGAGATCTCGTTGGAACTGATGTGTTGGTACAGGGGATAAAACGACCGGTTGGCCGCCTCGGACAATTGACCCCGATAGCGGTAAGTAGCGGCGCGATAGGCGGGATAGTTCTTCACCTCGATCCGTCCGTTCGGGGTCGGGGTCGGAAATCCTGCGGGTATGGGAGCGCTAGAGGCTTGATAGACCCCGATCACTAGAGCGGTTAGGGCGATGAAGCCGAGCGGTATCAATAGGTAAGGTAGTTTCATGGGGAATCGGGCGCGATGACCTCTCTATTGTGGGACGAGTTGACTTCCGTTGACCGCTCAACTGATTTCTAAGCGCGAGTAGAGAGACTATGAATCCATCGGCTGACGAATCTTACTGGTTAGTTTCCATTCAACGGATTTCTAAGGGCGAGTAGAGAGTTCCCATATTGACTTTGTTCTTGAGTTATTAGCACTACTTCTTCAGTGTTTTCTCTGGAGTAATTGTAACATCTCAATCTATAATAATAATTCCTTTTTGGGGAATTGGTAGGAATATATGTATACAAGGTTGGTTCGCTCCAAACTGAGCAATAAACCAAGGATGAGTTACATAAGTTTGCTGGTCACGGGATTGTAAGGGGTCAAGGTCAAAATAATGCTGACGTTTGCCATTGAAATCTATCCAGTACACCTTAACAGAAGAAGAACTTCTATTAATCACCTGAATATAAGTTGATACATTACTATTAAGCGAACGTAACTCACTTTCTACTCTGCAACTTCTTGGACGTAAGATTTTTGCACTGGTTTGACTCTCAGTCGAATAACATAAATTCCATATTATCAAGCTCAATCCTGTAATTTTCAACGATTTTAATAGCATGGGCTTTTTAGGGTTAATTGTCTTTTTTCGTGATTATGATATAATGAAGGCGATGTTTATAGCGGTGTGCAGTCGTATCAGGTACACTATCACGAGCTATAAACCATGCTAGGCAAAGCTTGGTCTGTATCTCACTCAAGCGCTTACCGCTATAATATGCTAGTTAGGTTATCGCGGTTCCATAGAAATTTTCTCTATTCTCCCGCCAAAACGGATAAAATGCTTGAGATTCAAAGTTAATAAATGATCGACTTCCGCTTTTAATGAACCATAAGCAATTAAAGCATCATAAATCGCTCCTCCTCTTAAATTTAAAGTTACCATAAGATTAATTACAGCTTTATAATCATCGCTTGTTAAGGAAATAATCTCAAAGGAATCTAAATTTTCTTTAATTAATTGTTGTACCAATTGAGGAGATAGACGAGGTTTTGCGGGAAAAGCCGATAAAATTGCGTAGAGTTCTGCAAGAGTATGAGTTCCAATATAACCCTGAATTTCTCCTCGTTTAACTCTGGTTAACCAAGAAATACAAGCTGAGTGCTGTTCATGGTTGACTAAAATAGATGCAACCAAAACCGACGTATCGAATAAAACTTTAATCACAACATTAGCTCATTCATTCTTTCTTGTCTAAGCTCCTCGATAAAAGCTTCAGGATTAACTAGCAATTGGCTGTCAACAACCAAAACATCATTCTCGTAATAAACCTTTGGATCTTCCTTAATTGGATTTAAGACTAGCTTACCATCTTGAACTTCTACCTGAAATTGACTATCATATTCAATGCCTAGTTGTTCCAGCAAAGTTTCAGGAATTTGAATACATCTACTTCGATCGAGCGTCACTAATTCCATGGCAATTATCTTGAATTCTTTTATCTTCATTATACCGCTATATTTCTCCTGTAGCTCTTAAAACCCCTAAAATAATTCGACAAAAATCAGGAAAAGCCGTCGTAAAACGACGGGGTTTTAACCCAAATCTTCGATAACCGAAGGGAACTTAAGCAATTTTGGGAAATATCCAAAATTAACTGTTTTGCGATCAATTGCGATACCGCCGAGTATTACGCTAGAGTTTATTCTGGCTTGAGGAAAAAGGGAAATCCGATTCCCACTAACTATATGTGGATCGCAGCGACCGCTCTACAATATAATCTGGCTTTGTTTAGCTATGACAAGCATTTTCGGGCGGTCGATGGGTTGATAACAGGAAATAGCATCGCCAATTTTGCGATTATTCCTATCTAAACTGCCCGGGAGATCACAAGTCAAGACAAATGTATTCAGATAGTTTATGCTGATTAAATAAAGGAGGTTTTGAAATCATATCTAAAGAGTTTTAACAATTTTTTTCGCCAATTCAAAAATGAAGTGCATCAATGTCTGATGATAATTCATAGAATACCTCAAAAGGGGTTCGATAGTCAAGACATTTTCGAGGACGATGATTAATTAATTCTACAGCTTTTTGA
>SFBL01000236.1 GCA_007095785.1 Microcystis aeruginosa Ma_SC_T_19800800_S464 | reverse complement strand
TCAGGGAAAAAGTCCCTGAATTTTCCCCCCAATCACTCCAAGTGTCGGCACTTTTTGAGGGAAAAAAAGTCTAAAAACCTTGTTGGATAAGGTTTTTAGATTTATTCAGCAAACCCTAAGTAGGTAGGCGTTAAAAATTATCAGATGCCCCCCTTATTAAGGGGGATCCCCCCGCCTATCGGCACCCCTTGATTTCAGTTTTTTCTTTGTCAGTAAGGGTGTCAACAAGGAATATTACAAATTGTTAACCGAGTCTTGAAAGCCTTGTGCTACAAGGGTTTGAAATGTTAAGAAAGATGTGACTAATGGATAGCTTATCAAGGGGGGGCAGGGGGGATCGAACCCAAAATCCATTTTTAATTTAATTATAACCAGCTACTTAAGTCACTGTTCCCCACTATGAAGATAACTGCTGTGGATGCTCAACAGCTTATCCCCGTGAGCGGAGATAAGATAGAATGGTATAACTTCATCTGGGATTTTCTCTGATGCTATATTATCAAAATGTCCAATCAATCCTCACCTAAGTCCACAGAAATACAAGCAATTTTTGATCAGATCGCTCCCGAATATGACCGACTTAATCAAGAATTAAGTTTAGGATTACACCGCATCTGGAAATTAATGACAGTCAAGTGGTGTCAACCCGAAAAAGGGGATTTTGCCCTCGATATCTGTTGTGGTAGCGGCGACCTGACTAACCTATTATCAAAACAAGTGGGTAAAACCGGCAAAGTGATCGGACTAGATTTTTCCCCACAACAATTAAAAATCGCCCGTCAACGTTTTAGCGCCACTAATATTAACTGGATGGCAGGGGATGCCCTCAATTTACCCTTTGCCGATTCTAGCTTTGATTGTGCCACTATTGGCTATGGATTACGCAATGTGGTCGATATTGCCCAATGTTTGGGGGAATTATACCGAGTCCTCAAACCGGGTGCTAAAGCGGCGATTCTTGACTTCCATCAACCCACCCAAACCATCGCCAAATTATTCCAAAACTGGTATCTCGATCATGTCGTCGTTCCCGCTGCCGAGCGTTACGGTTTAACTGACCAGTACGCTTATATTGGTCCCAGTATCGATCGCTTTCCCCAGGGCCGAGAACAGGTAAAATTAGGCTATCAGTCGGGATTTTCCAGCGCTGTTCACTATCCACTCCTAGCAGGACTGATGGGAGTGTTAGTCTTGAAGAAATAACCTACTGACATTTCTGTTTATTTTTTGCTGCTAAATTGAATCTCCCTACTCTTTGGACATGGATATTACCGCCGATCGCGGGGGCAATTATTGGCTATTTTACCAACGATATAGCCATTAAAATGCTATTTCGTCCCTACAAGGCGATTTATATCGGTAAGCGTCCTCTTCCCTTTACCCCGGGGCTAATTCCTCGCAATCAAGATCGATTAGCTGTCCGGGTATCGGATACGATCATGGGTTCCCTGTTAACTCCCGAGGAACTACAAAAACTGGCTAAACGACTCCTTGATACGGAAAGGGTACAGGGGGCGATACTCTGGCTGTTACAATTAGCTTTAAAACAAATCAAAGGCGATCGGCAAGCAAAAACCGCCGAGATTTTGGCGGCGATTCTTCACGATTTATTTGGGGAATCTTTAGCGAGATTACTAAAAGTTTTAGCCCGACGACAGGACTTTTTAGAAAAACAGATCAATCAAATTTTTGATCGCCTAGTCTTGGAATTTTCTCTCAGTGAACAACAGGCGCGACAATTCTCCGATTGGCTATTAGAAACTGTCCTACCCCCCGATATTATCCGTCTAGCTTTAATCGATTTTTTAACCGATCGCAATATTCAAGTTATCGATGAAGGATTTCGGGAAAAAACCAGTGGAACCTATTGGGTAGTAGCCAATTTATTTGGTTTACGCAATGCCCTCGCTCGCTTACGCACTTTTTGCCTTGATGAAAAGGATTTAGCTAATACCAGAATCAAAGAATTATTACTATCTTTAGAGATGCGTAATCGTCTGAAAAACTGGTTACAAAGTATCTCTTTACAAAATTTACCTATCTCCACTGTCAGACAATTGCGTAAAACCACTAGGGATACGGTGCGAATTTATATTCAAGAAAGTGGCGAACAATTTCTGCAAGATTTTGGACAAACGATCGACTGGGATCAAATCGCTAATTTAATTATTAATCGTCTGCAATCTTCGGTGTCAATGACTACATCATTAGGGGTAATTAGTCAAGAGTTAGCGTTAATTTTAGAGCGTTATCTAGAGGAAGATTTAGAGAAATTAGTCGCCCAAATTATCCCAATTCTCAACATCGATCAGGTGATCCGAGATCGGGTGAATGCCACTTCCCCTGCTGATCTGGAAAATGCTATTCAAGGCATTGTTAAACAGGAATTACAGGGAATTGTTAATCTTGGTGGTATTCTCGGTCTTCTAGTTGGACTAATACAAACAATTATTTTAATTGCACAAAATCCAGGGTAATAATTGGGGTCTGCTGAAAAAGTTTGTTGGTGGGGGCAGGGTGTGGGGTGTGGGGTGTAGGGTGTGGGGTGTGAATTTTCCCCCTGAAAAAGCCTTAATCTAACAAGGTTTTTAGATTTATTCAGCAAGCCCTAATTAGGTGGGTTAAACTAAGTTAACCCCCCGGAATTATCCCGTTTATTGTTAAGGTAAAATCAAAAAACTTCCCTGACAGAAAAGAGTTTGATCGTCAAGAATAAAAGATTTAATCTCCACATCTTTGCCTAAATCGACGGTAAAAGGTTGCAAATCAATAGATAAATCTGGGGCTAAACCTTGCCATTGTCGGGGATTAATCCCTAAAGTGCGGTCATCTTCTAGGGTAATATCAGCGCTAAAAATTACTTCTGCACCTGTTTCTCTGTGGCCGAGAAGACAGAAATAACCCTGATTTAGGAGAACATTTTTCCAGTTAAAACGCTGTTGTGAGATAATTTCTCTGGCGTTAACAATTCCGTTATTTTCTAGGGAAAAAATTAGTAAATCGGCAAAAGCATTAACCAAAATAGTCGAGGCGATCGAATTATTTAAATCCTGTTCGTTAATTTCCACCTCACCGCTAACCCGAATAGGTTCCAAAATTTTTAGGGGTTTCCCTCGCAAAACCTGCCCGATATTAAGACGAATATTTTCCCCTCTTAATTGCGCTTTACCTAGATGTAAACCCTGATAAATCGCTTTTCCTACGGCTAAAAATACCCCGGGGATATAACCGCGCAAAATTTGCCGATCATGACCTTGCAGCTGCATTTCTAAATCTTCTATCTGTTCTACTTGCGTTCTCAAGAACAGACGTACTGCTGGCGGCAAAACCTTACTAATAATCTCACTTTGAGTATTAACCCACATAAACGTTATCTCACTCACTCCACAATGGTTCTAATTGTAACAGAAGTGGACAAGTGGCTTGATTTTCCTCAACATTTAGGAGAGTGGGGAGCGCCGGAGTTGGGAGCAGGGAGCGGGAGTTTGAGCATTTGTACTAAAATATCCAATACGCAGTTTTAATCCAATAAAGCTTAGGTAAAAACTTCGCTACTTTCTTTTCACTGATTACTGTTTACTGATCACTGAAAAGCCGCTAATTTTTATGTTTTTGAGGCGTTGAGCGAATTAAAACGAGGGGAAAGATAGGCGACTAAAATTCCAAGGGCAAAACCGATTAAATTGCGGAAAAGGGGTAGTAATTCACTGGTGCGAGTAACCACCGGTCCGATGCCAAAAGCAACAAAGAGGATAAACCAGAGAGGAGAGACAATTAAAACCCATTGCCAAGCGAAAACCTGTCCTTCTTTGCGGGGAATACCGGCAAAACCGAAGACTAAACCGCCGACAATTGAGGTAATTAAAGTTAAAATCCACTGTTCCCTCGGTAGGCCGGGGACTACCGCACAACCACCTTTAACTAAACAGCCTTTTACCGTGTCTAAGGATTGTACGATCGCATTATTTTCGCCATTTTCCCGAACAAAATACATATTACCGAAACGGGCCTGTAATTCGATCCAAAAAGTGCGGGGTAAAAATTCATAGACGGCATCACCAATACTAAAAGATAGTAGATTACCGCCGCGACCATCGGCCACTAGGAGAATACTTTTATCATCTAATCCCCAGAAATTAATCACTGCCCGGCCGGGGCTGCGGTCATATTGGGTTAAAACTCGCATTTTCCAGCCGGTTTCCCCTTGAAATGTCTCGATATCTTGGATTAATGCCTCTTCCTGTTTTGCGGGTAGATAATTGGCTAAATCAACGATCGGAGTGGCTTGATTGGGCAGTAATTCGGGATTATTTACCGCTAGAGCTTGATTTGGGCAGATAATCCAACCCAGACAGCTAATGACACCAATGACAAGAGCGATCGAGATTCCTCGGCAAAAACGATTGAGCATAGCACTTCTAGACAATGAGAATTTTTTCAGCAAGGGTGTAGGCTAACTTTCAGTTTCTTTACACTTATTTACTTTATCTTAAGGGAATTCTCAACTTTAGTCACTCAGTTATCAGTCGTCGGTCGTCGGGAGTTGAGAGTTGGGGTTTTAGGGAGTTGGGGTTTTAGGGTTTTGGGGTATTAGTTGAAATTCTCCTATCTCCCCACTCCCCCATTTCCCCATTTCCCCACACCCTACACCCTACACCCTACACCCCACTTCCCCATCTCCTTAACTGCGTTTCCAAGTATTCCAAGCGACTTTCAACCCGATCAAGAGGCGACGGCTGCCACGATCGAGCTTGCTGAGACCAGCTTTAGCACTACCGAGACTGCGATCGACTCCTTGAACAACTTGGCGGGTACTTTTGACCCCTTCATCGATATTGTCGGTTAATTCGCTGATTTCCGCCCCTGTTAGGCGAATTGCTTCTAGAGTCGGGGGAAATTCCCGATGGAGGGTATCGAATAATTTTTCGGCACTGCGGGCTGCCCGGGCTAACTCTTGCAGAGCAGGTAAAGCGGCGATGAAAACCGCCGTTAAACTAACGGCGACTAGCAGTAAAGAACATCCTAGCCAGAAAATAGGTTCGGTCATTTAATAGTGATTCGAGTGTTGATTATCGCCCTGGGGGGATTCTTGCGAGTCGGGGAAAGGATTGTCCGTGGCTAGACTTTGACTAGCTTCGATTCCGGCTGTCACCGCCTCTTTTAATCTAATTAAAGTATCATCCCAATTACGCCGGGCCGATTCCGATAGGCGATCGGCCTGCAATTGCATCGTCGTGGTCAGATCTTCGGCTAATTCTGGCAAAGCCCTGGCGGATTTTTGCAGAATTCGACGGGTTTCTTTTCCAGATCTCGGCGCTACTAATAAACCCGCCACTACTCCGATCGCACTGCCCACTAAAACCCCGACGACGAATAAGCCGCCGTTACCGTTATTTTTATCTGCCATAGGATTGCCCTTGTACTTAATTCCCAATTTTACGAGGAATTACACTTCTCTTGTGCAGTTTCTTCGGCAAAAATTTTGACCTGTTGCTCTTGGTAAGCAGCAACAGACCTAGAAGGGATAAATTGAGAAAAACTAGCGATCGGGTAAAACCTGATTTTATGGCTGACTTTGAGCCAATAAGGGAGTGAAAAAGAAGGACCTCTGGGAGTCTTGCCGTGTTTCGACCCCAAAGGTTCCTCTTATGCTGAACTTATACTCCTCACACAATATTTATATTACACACAACCCGCTGCTTTTGTCAAGGGGTTTCTGAAATTTTTTCCACAGACCTCTGGCCAAATTAATTTCCCAGGGTCGGTAGGCGCTCTTGCTGGGGACAGTTATCAGATTGAATCCTGTTTAAAAGCCATGGGAGAGTGGGGAGTGGGAAGTAGGGGGTGGTATCAACTATTACCTTCAAGCCACGTTTTTAAATCTCGTTCTGGTTTGGCCACGTTAAATAAATGTAAACCAAAATCCTCTGAAATATCTTGACAAATTTTCACTCCTCTGATACTGTTGCCTTTTTCATCTAAAAGGGGCGAAAAAGTCCCAATTCCCAACTGATGGGGAACTACTGCCGTAATTCCGCCACCGACACCGCTTTTTGCTGGTAATCCTACCCGATAGGCCCATTCTCCTGAAGCGTCGTACATTCCACAGGTAAGCATAACACTGATCACATCTTGAACGTAGTGTTCATCGATCGCCCGTATTCCTGTGATTGGGTTGACACCTCCATTAGCTAAGGTAGCAGCCATCAGAGCTAAATCATGAGCATGGACGAGGATGGCGCATTGTTGACAGTAAAGATCGAGGGTTTCTTCAATTTTATCGCTAACCATGCCAAAATTTAGCATCAGATAAGCCATGGCCCGATTGCGATTGCCGGTGGATTTTTCCGAGAGAAAAACGGGGACATTAATCTCGTGATCCCTACCCGTATAGCGTTTAAACATTTCCAAAATACGTTTTAGCCTTTCGGTGGCATTCTGTCCGGTGATTAAATCCGTGGTAGCGATCGCACCAGCATTAACCATAGGATTATAGGGACGATTGGTTTTTTCATCGAGAATAATCGAGTTGAAAGCTTCCCCCGTGGGTTCAACACCGACTTTACTATTAACGTATTCCCGTCCGTGATCTTCTAGAGCTAATCCAAAGACAAAAGCTTTAGAAATCGATTGTACTGTAAAGGTTTGCTGACAGTCTCCCACCTCAAAAATCTGACCATCAGTGCTAATTACCGAAATACCAAACCATTGTGGAGCTGCTAGGGCTAATTCTGGAATATAATCGGCGATATGACCCGTCTGTAAATCAGAGTATTTTGCGTGCAGATAGTTAAGATAGTTCCGAAAAGGATAGACTAACTCTTGCTCGGAATTGACGGGACTAATAAAATCTTTTGGGGAGACCATAGGGGAGTATAGCAGTTATCTTAATAATGAGTGATAAAGTTGTGGTTTTGGCTAGTCAGTGGGCAGTATTGAGGAGACGATGCCCAATGAAGTTATAATTAGATTAACTGCCGTAATTTTGCTTGTAAAGTCTTTTTGCCGAATTTAGTTACAGTTTGTTGACGCAACCATTGCGGGTGACAACGTTGATCCTGATCTGACAAAATTTCTAGACAAGCTTGAGCCACTTTTTCGGCATCTCGATAGGGAACCCGCCACCCCACTAAACCATCCTGCAGCGGATCGGCTGAACCGTCCTCATCTCCAGAAACCACGGGGATACCACAGGCCATCGCTTCTAGGTAAACAATCCCGAAACCTTCCCGGGAGGGCATAACGTAGGCATCGGCTAAACGATAATGGTCGGCTAATTCCTCCGTGGGGACAAAACCGGCGAAAATTACCTGTTTATCCACTCCTAACTGCTTGGTTAAAGCTTCTAACCTGGGGCGATCATCCCCCCGTCCAATGACTAGATATTTTACTTCGGGATAAGTCTCTAGAATTGTCGGCAGGGCCCGAATGGTAACATCTACCCCTTTATAGATATCCCCCGACCACAACCGGGCCACTGTTAATAAAACCTTGGCATTTTCTGTATCATATTTTTTGATTAATGTCAAGGACTTTTCACCTAAATTAAACTTTTCCTCATCTACCACACAGGGGAGAATTGCTACTTTTTTGGGATCGATAGCGTTAGCCTCACACATAAGATCGCGACTGTAACGGCTAATTGTCCAGATCGATGCGGCTGCTTGCAGGGCCTGTTTTTGGGAATTTGGTAAAGGTTCCCAGACTTCTTTGCCGTAGGTGAGAACCTTGTAGGGTATGCCTAAAGCTTGACAGTAAAGACGGGTGAGGGGGGCTAAATTTATATGACCACAAAAAACCCGTTGGGGACGTTTCCGGAGGAGAGAAACTAAAAACTTAAGGGCTAATTGGATGCGTCCGAGAGTTGCTGATTTATTTTTCAGGTAATGAAAGGTAATACCTTGATTTTTGAAAGGATTAGGACAATCAGGGGCATCCCGCAGTAAAAAAACCTCGGCCGCTTCGGAATCGGGCAAAGTGAGATAAGCTTGCAGGACATCCTTGATATAGGATTGAATACCGCCTTCTTGGGAAAAAATCTCTAAAAATAGAAAGATATGAGGCATCATAGAACGTCAGTTTCAAAAAGTTTTAGGTTTGGCAAAAAAATTTTTCCCGATCTCTGATCTGTACTATCACACTTTCCTGATCTATTCTGACTGAAGGGGTGACAACGAGGTTGAAGCCTAGACGGGGTGTGGAGAAAATCTCCTCACCGTGGGCCGTAACCCGTCAAATTCATCAACCTAGCCAACCTGAGTTAGGGATAGGGAAAGGGAGAGATGATATGCTGAAAAACAGAAAACCATTTAGCCACCTCGCCCTCTGCTTAGTATAGATGCCTTATTCTGCCCTGTCGGTGATTTTTGTCAACAATTTGAACCTCAATGGCATGGCAAAGAACCGTATTTTAGTCTCTATAATTGCTTTTATGGCTCATTTGACTTCTGAAAAACTGAATTTAACCACAAAAATCGCCTATGGTGCGGGGGATTTGGGACCGGCTATCACTGCCAATATCTCGGTATTTTACCTGCTATTTTTCCTGACTGATGTGGCAGGATTATCGGCAGGATTAGCTGGTAGTGTGCTGATGGTGGTGAGAATTTTCGACGCTATCAACGATCCGATCATTGGGATGTGGAGCGATCGAACTCGTACTATCTGGGGTCGTCGCTTACCATGGATGTTATTGGGGTCGATTCCTTTCGGAATTAGCTATTTTTTACTGTGGTTAATCCCGACTAATAACCAATTATGGCTATTTTTATATTATATTTTTATCGGTATTATCTTTAATTTAACCTATACGGTAGTCAATCTTCCCTACCAGGCACTCACCCCTGAATTAACCCATGATTATAACGAGAGAACCCGCTTAAATAGTTTTCGTTTTGCCTTTTCTATCGGGGGCAGCATTCTCTCATTAATCCTCTATATTCTCGTCTCATCGTCCTATGCCAATGATCTCCATCAAGCTTTTTTATTGTTAGGTGTAGTTTGTGCTTTAATGTCGATTATAGCAGTTATTTGGTGCGCTTTGGTTTTGCAAGAACGAGGAGCAAAAGCGATTCTAAATTCTCCTCAGAAAAAAGTTTTGTCAATTGCTTTTATAGTTATCGGTGCGCTTGCCTTGGTCTATGGACTAGGAAAAATTGGGGTGAATCCCAGAGACTTTATCGCTATTTCCACAATTTTATTAGGAATACAAGGGATAGTTTCGGGGTTAACCCTTTACTATGGCAAAACTGAAAATCATCTCAGAGATAGCGCAGCAATTAAACAGAGAGAAGCGGCTAATAATAACGAAACTATTCCCTTGAAAGAACAATTAAAAATAGTTTTTGGTAATCGTCCCTTTTTATACGTTATTGGCATCTATCTTTGTGCTTGGTTAGGAGTACAATTAACTGCCTCGATTTTGGTTTACTACGTCGTCAGCTACATGAGACTATCGGAAGCAGAATCGGGTTTAGTCGCTTTAGCGGTACAGGGAACAGCTTTAGTGATGTTATTTTTCTGGCAAGCAGTTAGTCAGAAATTAGACAAAAAGATAGTCTATTTTTTAGGGATGACATTCTGGATTATTGCCCAAATTGGTTTGTTTTTGCTCCAACCAGGACAAATAACTTTAATGTATACTTTGGCAGTTTTGGCCGGATTTGGCGTATCTGTAGCCTATTTAATTCCTTGGTCAATGGTTCCTGATGTGATTGAATTAGACGAATTAGAAACAGGAAAACGTCGAGAAGGTATTTTTTATGCTTTCATGGTACTTTTGCAAAAAATTGGTTTAGCTTTGGGGTTATTTCTTGTCGGTATTGCCCTAGAAACATCGGGTTTTAAACCGAGAATACCAGGAGAAGCAATTCCACTGCAGCCAGATAGTGCTTTAATAGCAATTCGCCTAGCAATTGCCCCTTTACCGGCATTTTTTCTGATCATTAGCTTAATTCTTGCCTATTTTTATCCAATTACTCGCCAAGTTCACGCCGAAATTTTAGACCAATTAGCAACAAGAAGACAAGAGGAAAAGTAAACATCAGTTTTTTGAGAAACACTGTCAGTTAAAAACCGTAATTTTTATTATAACTCTTGCAAATTAATTATATGTTATAATGGTGGCTTAACTAATTTTTTTGGAAAAATTGGTTAATAGTGCATTTGTTCTAAATAAAAACCTGAAGTTTAACTTTTAACCCAAAACTCTTTAGATATGCCTTAATTTGGTTGTCAAAACCTCTTTATTGAAGCAGCACAAACTATCTCAATTTTTATAATTGAGAATAAATTCTCCTGACTAATTACAATTCTCCTTAACTGGATTAATGTTTGGCAACTTTTAAGAAGCTGCTACACCTATCCCTAACTCATAGTTATAAATAGCCGCCAACAGGTTAACTCTTAAAATATATCTTCGACGACGATTTCGATATTTACAGGATAAGATTTTCAAGATTTTGAGTTTCCTATTTATAGGTTCAATGATAATCCTTTCTTTGGCTAAAGCCTTGTTATACTCTTTTTCTAACTCTGTTAATTTTCTATTTTTCGATTTCTTTTTCGTTGTATAACTATTACTATGGTATGCAGCTATTCCCTGATAACCACTGTCTTCTCTGCTGGTAGTTAAAGGATGAAAACGAACTCGACTTTTTTTAAATAAACTAAAATCATGACCTCTACCTTTCCCAGAAAAGACACAGATAATTTCGGTTCTTCGGTTTGTGTTATGCAATGGACGGGGGTTATAGCGATTTTTGTCAATTGTTTTTGCTCTAGAGCGAACTAATCAATTAAGTCTCTTGCCAGATAAGGATTTAGTCGATTTATACCCCCCTATCGAACCATAACAAGTAACGAAGAGCCATAATTTTTATGATTAACTAAATATTGCCAAGTTTTTGGGGCTATATTGCGTATATTTTCTGTAGATTCACCGATAAACTTCTGAGTTACCAAAATGTATTTATTGATAACCTCTAGGCGATTTTGTGCCACATCTGAACCTTTAAGGAGAGGATAAAGATAGGTGAGTTCAAGATCAACGACTTCCTTTAAACCATTGATAAAAAGTCCATTAACTAACTGTAATTCCATGACTTTTGAGCAATCATGTTTAATTCCTGAACGCCATTTTTCTTGAGGATGCCGATGATATAAATATTTTAATCTAGTAAAAGTATTTAAATCTCTCACTAGGATATTATTTTGATAACCAATGCGCTGAAATTTCCCTTACTCAAAACTATTGAAAACATCACAAAAGTAATTTTCAGAAATGAGAATCAAATTGACAAAACAGAAGACAAGGATCTACATTAGCTTGAAAATATTTTTGAGTATTGATCGGATAAATTGCCGAATAAACAAGATGAATTTTGTGAGTATAGATATAGTTTAAAATTTTTCTAGATACAGCTGTTTTACAGATAATTGCCAGATAAGCTGAACGTCGATCGATACATTCGATGAGCTTAATTAACATCCACTCTGAAATATCAAAATTACTTTTTCCCGTGATTGCATCTAAACCGTGATAGCCTTGAAAGTTGCTTTTTTGAGGTAAATTTTTCCCGTTAATAAGTCCTTGTTTTGAGTTGGTTATCCAAGGTAGATTCCCCAAGAATAAAATATTCTCTGACCATGATTGAGTCAGAGAATACCAGTCACAATAAAAAAAATTCTTCTGTTCAACTTGTATTCTTTGATCTTGGGATATTTGCGGATCTTGATTAATCTTAGTGATATAATTAGGATTAATTTCAAAACCAAGGATTTTTTCAGTTTCTTTAAAGGTAAGTGATGCTGCTTTCAAAAAGTTACATATACCACAAGTTGGCTCAATAATAACATCGGGTTTAACATGAATTTGCCATAATTTTTGACAAATTTTTTCGGTTAACTCCGGGGGAGTTTGAAAGTCTCCATATTCAATTTTAACCTGAGAAGCTTGCCTGACTAATTCTCTCTATAAATGGCTATTAATCCTTCTTCTTGACCGGCAAGATCGATTACCCTAGTATATTAGACCTCTTGCATAATTTTTTTATGGTATAATATAAGGTTTTGCTTTTTTCTCAATTCTTAGATTGAAGTGGAAAAAAGAATAAAATGTGATCTTAGGTCAGGAAATCATCTA
>SFBL01000235.1 GCA_007095785.1 Microcystis aeruginosa Ma_SC_T_19800800_S464 | reverse complement strand
TTGGCCCGGGGATCGACGATCCAGACGCGACTGACTCCCGCTTTTAGGTAGGCCACGGCTTTTTCGCTCAGGCTGCTGAAGGATTGTTCAGGAGAAATAATTTCGATGACTAATTCCGGGGGAACGGGACAAGCTTCATCGGTGAGGGGAATGTCTCCTAACCTTTCCAGGGAAATATAGAGAAGATCGGGAACGGGACACCAATCTCGATCGTTTTTGCTGAGAATAATTGCCCATTCGATTCCCACTTCTCCCCGTCCTTGATTCCAGTGATCGAGTATAGAAGATAAAGCCAGAGTTAAACGAGAATGAAAGAATTTCGGTGACATTTTCGGGATCGCTTCTCCATCGACTAATTCATAGGTAATATCGCCATCGGGTAACAAGAGAAATTCTGGTAAAGTCAGGGGTTTAGAAGAGATAAGAGTCATAGTATATAGTTTCTAGTGTAGTGAACATATCCCGCACAAGATAAAAATCAATCTTGTGTTAGAGCCTTAGTGTAGTTAATCACTACTGATCTATCTTTTGTGGGGTTATACTGAAGTCTTTCTTGATAGCCATTTGATCTCCATTTAATAAAAACTCCAGGCAAGTCTTTAAACCCTAATTCATGATCATAAGAATAAGGCTCAAAAGAATCATATATGGCTCCCTCCTGAACTGCACGGACTTTGATCACCATATCTTTACTGTATGCACATCCCCAATATTTTAATGGTTCTAATTTATATCGAGTTTCTTCCTTGTCGTAAATCCATTCGTAAACATCCACATTAGCATACTGATTTATATAGTTGCCTTCATCATTTTTTTTCAGAATCAAACGATCAATCGGAACTTGAATTTGAGGAGATTCTTTGACAATTTTTTCTAAACTATCACCCTGCTTACCGTCATCATATACCAAGGTAACGGATGGAGTCCAGCTACGGGTAATTACCAATCCTTTTTCATGAGCAGATTGACAAGTGAGATCGGCATTATAAACATAGTCTTGCAACATGGAAAAAAGCTCGACAACTCGATAATCATCAATTGTCTGTTTTGTAGAAACACAATTCATGATCGCTTTCGGATCAAAGTTTTGAGCGTGCAAGTCATTAAGGGTTGTTTGATAATCTTCTAGCTCTGTCTCGCTCAAGGTATTGACAAATTCTGGAATATTATTGCCAACGACGATAATTTTTGCATCTTCAACATTACCTTTACGATTGCAACGTCCCGCTCGTTGAATTAAACTTTCTGGGTTACACATTTGAGTAATCAATCTGGTACTATTTAAATCACACCCAACTTCGATCGCACTGGTAGTAACCAGAATATAAGCTTGGTCTTTTTCATCTCTTTCTTTTAATCTTTGATAAAGCTCTGTTCGAGAATAATGTGAAGTTTTGGGAATATCTGACAAACGACCGTGATAAAGAAATAAAAAATCATTTTGTTCTTTAGACTTAATATTTAATTCGCTTTTGATGTTTTCATAAATCTCTATCGCATCTTTAACAGTTTCCACGGAAACGATGATCCGATGACTTGGATTAGAGTGCCATTCTTCAAGGGCGATCAAGATCAACTTTTGTTGAAAATTTCTCGAATTTGTTAGATCATAAGCAATATCATTAACCCACTTAAACTGTTTCAAATTAGAATAGTCTTGCTTCAAAATTTGCTTGTAAAAATTATTTAGCTTCTCTAGATTGTCCTGAACATCAATGTAATCGATCACGTTATCCGCAAGATAATCCAATCTTTCCAGATGATTTTGTGATAAAGTTGCTGTCATTAAAACAAGCGAGCGTCCTGCTTCATACAAAGCTTTAACCAAACTGCAAAAGTTAGTAAACGAAATATCATCATAGGTATGAGCTTCATCAAAACAAATCAGTGTATTACCATGGTGAATTCGATAGGGAAAGATGAATGATTTTTGCTTATCACCATAGCCAAAGTATCGATATATAAATTTATCGATCGTTGTTAAAATAATATCTCCTTTGTATAAATGTCTTCGAGAATTATTGCTAGGTTTAACTTCTCCATCTAGATAAACATATCGATTCATTTCGGTTCCCGTATCTATCACCAAAGACACTTCACGTCCCTTGTGTAGGAGTGAAAATTGTTTTAAATATTTCTCACATCTCTGTTTTTGATCTTCTAACAAACTTCGTGCAGGTAGGGGTATAATCAGGCGATGTCTATCTTCTTTTGTAGATAGCATAGCTAAAAAGGGAATAATAATCGCTTCAAATTTTCCCACTCCTGTAGGAGCTTTAAGGATAAAAGCTGGATGTTGAGTTTCAACCATTGTTTGAAAGACTTCTTCCTGCATTGGATTAGGTTGAAAATTCGCTAATTCTTTATACCAAAAAATTGCATTTTTTGATTTTTCTGGAATCGGTTTAGTTTTTGAATTAGAAGGCTTGATAATGGCAGTAATTGCTGGGTCTTCACTGATTGTATGTTCGTTTTTTTCCCACCACTCTTTAACAAGACTATCCAATTTATCTCCTAATTCCTTATCTTTTCCATTTTCGTGTAATTGTTGGAGTTGATTTTTATCCTCCTCTGATAAATTATATGTCCACGAACGAAAATTTAAAGTGATATTTGGTTCTTTAAAAGGATAGGGATCGAGATAAAAAACACGGTGTTTGCTATCTTCGGATATACCTTTAGTTATTGTAAAATCCATAAATGTGCGAGATTTTGCCTGTTCGTCGTCTCCAATGACACGACAAGCTAATTCCGCTTCAATTTGATCGCACATTTCCAAAATATAAAGTTCTTTGGCGTATTGTAAGGGGTCTTTAGAGAAAATCTTCTGATATTTAGGATCTTTTTTTAATTGATAGGTATCCTTGATAATTTCCTTAGTTGAATAGTCATGATGTCCTCTCGCTAGAGCTTGCACCCAAAGATTTTGTGGTTTATCTACTTTAAATCGATGGCCTTTAAATGAATAAGTATATTTTGTAAACTCTCCCTGTTTATTAGTTTCAACGAGAATTTTGAAGGTTTGTGGTTTAGCTTTGTCGTGTAAATTGATTCCTTCAATAACTCGTTCTAAAGAAAAGTTGTCATCTTGCCATTTTCTGGCTAATTGTCTAACATTACCTACATGATTACCCAGGGGTTGAAAAAGAATTTTATCAGGAGCAATTGTCGGTTCGCCTGGAAAAAACACGCGGCCGAATTTGAAAAAAGGTCGAGGGTTAGATTTAGACATTAATTGATTCTCCTTGTAAAAGTTCCACGAGTGCTACAGGAATCTGAAGATTTCCATCCGTATAGAAATCTAAAGTGGGTAAATGATTGGCTTTTTCAGGATAGTAAGCGGCAACAAAGGGGATAAAACCATTAATAGGCGATCGCTCTATGTCGAACAATCCCTTATCCTCATTTTGTGTCCGATCTGCTGACCATTCATGACGATAGAGATTATAAATATCACAACGATTAATTAAGGGATTTCGCTGTATTAAAGCTTCCATTGGAACAATAGTTGACGGGTGAGCGGAAAGAATCTTTCTTTGGAGTCGTATAGGTTCAGATACCTCGTCAATCACCGCAAATCCTTCCTTACCAATTTTACATCCGACTCCTCGTAGGTTAGAAAATGCCTCTAGACTAGACTCAGATTCACTGACAACATAGCCGATTAACTCCTCAGCGATAAAATATTCCCAAGTATGTAACTGAAAGTTTTCTCGATCGCCATCAATGTATAGTCTAGAAAAAACATCATGGTTAAAAGATCGAGTTCCTTTGCGATGAGTACGATGGACTCCAGACCATTTATCTAGGACTGGATAGGCTCCTAACGCTATATACTGACGAGGTAGGGTGAAATAAGGCGGATTTTCCTTGTTAATGCTGGTTTCAGGGATATCTAATCCCTCGCTTAACATTGCTATCCGTCGAAGAAACCCAGAAAAAGTAGTCGGTGGGACGAAGGGATAGGTGGCGATATTGAGAATTGATCCAGGCAGTATGCGAAATGTCATGGCCGCCGTTGGGATAATCTTAAAGGTCAGGCAATACATGATTTATGCTTGTAAAACCGTATCGACGAATATTGCGGAGTATTCTTGTAATTTGGCTAACGCTTCATTGCCTATCCAGCGCTCGAAGTGCGCTTCTTGAATATGATTAGTGAAATTAGTTTCAGGATACAGTGCCAAATAAAGGAAATCATTGATCGCCTTTTGCGGGTCGGTTTCCGAGGGAGAAACGATTGGACGCTTCCCTCTAGGAGATAAATATCTATCCAAAACCAGAAGCGGGGTACGATCGTCCGTTTCCGCGATAGCAATTCCTTTCGGATTTCCTGAACCTATGCGAGGTAATGAATCCAAGAAAGCATAAGCGACGGCTGAAAAGTCTTGATCGGTGATACTCAGAGCATGGTTATAAACTGGATAGAGAATACCGGGTTGATTGTATTCTCGTCTAAAAGGTGTGGGAGTTTCATCATTTCGATTGACCAATAAAGCGGGGTGCATTGCTCGTTGTTTTTGGACCGGGTAAATCTCTTGTATGGCAACACCTCCACCATGAGTTACCCGACCGATTAAAGTCCGTTTTCCCGGATGGAGTGCGCCAAATGTAGCACAAATCGGACAAGTGGGTTCAGCACAGGTTTGGGGAATTCCGCAGTTTTGTTTATCTCCTAGCAGCTCTCCACTTTTCACAGGAGACCATAGTAAACAACGTCGTTCAACTCCTCGCCGTTTGGTCGGAGAAATATAACATTTTTCAATTTCTTTACCATCTTTTGTACTCAGTTTAACGATTTCAACTAAGTTAACATTAACCTGTACTTCATGTCCTAGGTAAAGCTCTTGAGAGCCTTCGAGAATGGCATAAATATCAAAATGCAATCTAGGGTTATTAGCATCAGTCTTAGGTAGTCCAGTCGTCACTTTAGATTCGGTAGCCATCGTTATTTATCTCCTTTAGATGAAAGTTTACGAACCAATTCAGGAAACCGCGTATAAAGAGAAAGTTTTAATCGATAAGTGAAGTCCCTCCAGTTTTTATCTCCTTGTTTATCCGTATATAGAGGATCGTTTGCAAAATAAGTATAAGCATTTTTAATATCGTCAAGAGTAAGATTTAACGATGCGACACCATCTTTTTTTACTTCTATATCCTCGGAAATTTTAAGCTTTTCAAAAATTAATTTTCTGGTTTGATCGTAAATAAAATATGTGTCTCTATCTCGCTTGAGAGTGGCTTTGATTTTAGTACGGTCTTGATCTCCAATAGAGGCATAGTAGGTGAAAAAATGCTCATCCTTTACATTTTCAATGATTTTGCTAATTTCTCTGGCAACTTCTTTTTTGATTTTATCGATAGTTTTTTCATCTAAATTATCTTGTTCTTTTTTTCCTTGCTTCCGTTTTTCTTCCATCTCTTTATCCTTTTTTATAAGAAATTCAGCCCATTCTATAAAGGGATAAAGTAAGCCTGTTAATGCAGCTACATCTTCATAGATTTTAGCTCTTTTAGACATTGTTGTTTCTGACATAGAATAAACTCCTTTTGATCGTTTTTGATTTCTCACGTCTTCATTGATTTGTTTCCAGTAGAGTTCTCGAATACTCTCTAACCATATCTTGTTTTCAAATTTGAGATTGTAGTCGGGAACTCCAGATACAATAAATTCCGCCAAGTAAGGCATATCTTGTTGTACATAACGAATAGCGTCTCCTAGTTTAAGATTTATTTTTTGTTCATTTTTTTGTTCCTGGGTTTTAGCATCTTTAAGTTTAAGATTTATTTTTTGTTCATTTTTTTGTTCCTGGGTTTTAGCATCTTTAATAATGATGTTTTGATTATATCCCTCCATTATTCCTTTAAGCAAAATTAGTTGTCTTCGCTCTAGCTTATCTGGTGTACTTTTTTGTAAATATAAATCGATTTCCCAATCCGATAGAACCTCTAAAGGAAGTTTAGAAGCAATCTTGGCTAAAGCGTACTGCTTTAATCCTAATTTTTGAGAAGCGATATCACCATTGTTAGTTTTATCTTTTTGAGAATTTAAAATAATATATTTTCCCGCAGTAATATCTAGTTCACCAGTAGTTAATCCTCTCAAGTATTCTTTTAGATTATATAATCTAACTCTATCATCATAGCCAGATTTTTCTCGAATAGGCTTGAGTCGTAAGATAATACTATCATCCGTTACTTTTAAGGGTGAGGCAAACGATAATACAGAACAAGAAGAGCAAATGAAAGGTCTATCTTCACTGGAGGATGATTGACGACGTTGAGACGGTCGCTCGAACATAAATCTAGCTACTCTCCACCGCGCAGTTTTAGCATCTAAAGTTACTCCGCAAGAGTAACAAAAATCTTTACCATCGTCTCCCGCTGTCCTTGCTGCTAAAGTTTTTGGTCTAATTGTTAAAAGCGGTTCCGGAATGGTTTCGAGTTTTGGATTTTCTAACAAACGATACATCTCTAATATACATTGAGTGAAAATATCGCCACGAGTCGAATTAATTTGTTCTGTGGCTGTTTTGTTAAAAGATTTAGCGATCGCCTGAATTGGCTTCAATAGATCGGTTTGTTTTTGTTTGTTTATAAACTCAAACGGATTTCCGTCAGATTCTTCTAGAAATCTCTGTTTCTCCTCGATCGATCCTTCATGAAAAATAATTTGTGACTCTATTTTATCCTTTTGCTTCTGTAATTTGCTAACTTGAGCTTTTGACAAACCAGTTTTTTTCAGTTGCTCATCAAGGGTTCTTATCTCATGATAAATAGCTCGTTGCTCATCTAATAATTTAGACAAAACTTTCTGAAAATAATCTCTGTATTTTTTAAACTCTTTAGCTTGCATTTCTTGTTTATCTTCTAGCTCCTTTTGGGTGGATTTTAAATCCTTCAAGCTAAGTTCTCCAGATTCAATCGCTTTAATTAGCAGATCAATCTTTTTCTGACGCTTGTTTTGGCGATCATTTACTTGCTCGAAAACGGCTAAATATAAAGCGGCTAACACCTTAGCTTGATCTCTAGTAATTATCGGAATTTCTAGGGTGCTAAAACCTCGTCCCGCTAATGTAACACTTTTTAGCATTGTCATAAAAGTTTGCATTAGCCCTGATAGCTGAGATTGAAAGTCTCCATAGATAGAAAAAATCACTTTCGTGAGAAATTCTATCCAAAGATCCTCAATATTATTCGATTGTTGAGTTTGTGGAATAAAAATCTGCACATGGTAATTACTTTCATGCAGGGAAACAATCTGATATTTTTTCTGCAAAAATTCTAGAAATCGATCGATCGTGCTTTCATGGGTTAATTTGGCCTGTAGCTCTCCCGGTGATGGTGATTTGTACACAAGCTGTATCCTACCTATCTCTCGTTCTCGATAAAAAACTTGATTCCCCTTAAACATGGGTTTAATTAACTTGCTTTCTTCTTGAGAAAGTCGTAACTGTCTAACCAGTTTAGGGCGATCGAAGGTTCGGGCGATCGCTATCGCTCTGGGATCGTTAGCTAAAGCGGAAATTAATGTCGAGTCGGTTTGAGGGATCGCATTCGCGGCCAAAGCACTCAATAAGATAGTAATTTCAAGTTCGCTAATCTCTTCCGAAGTCGTAACCGCTTTTGTATCTTGCTCTGGAGGAACATTCTCGAAAAGTGAAAGTTGTTTAATCGACATAGTGCTGTCCTTCCTTGATTTCTTATCTTGAGGGAGTAGGCTGAAAAGTGCCTACTTCCGCTCTCTAGAGGCGTTATTGCCGGGATTCTAGGTTAAATCAGCGTAAATTCTGACTTCGCCTTCAGAATCCAAGACTGGAGACTGCCTCAGTTCTTTGATTTGGCACTGAAAACGTTCGATTTGGTCTTGAAGACGCTCGATTTGCTGGTAAATATCGTCAAAATTAGGCATCACTGACCTCCCTTTTATTTTTATTGACATGGGTATCCATCTGGAGTCAGCTTTGCTATAATGCAAGGCAGAAAAGTTTAATTGTATAGATAGCCGACTCCAAACGGCTTCTTTTAATATAGCTCACTGTTCACGTCGTAACAAGTATGAGGCTATAAAAGCAAATCATTCTCTTAAGCATATCATGGTAAGATGATCGATCACTGAACCCCTGATACTAAGAGGGATTGAAACGTCACAAGTATTGAGGCTACTGTTTAGCCTTTTCATCGAATCCCTATTAGGGATAGAAGCCAGACAGGGCAATATGCGATCTTTGTCTATGAGGTTGTCCATGCTACTCTGTCTCCTTTTGTTCACCCCAGATATCTGCCGTTTTAGATCGCCTGAACTCCCCACAACGATGTGGCGGTGACACCATGCTGATCAATATTTTCCGAGTTACCGACAAAAGGTTACACGGACGCAGAACCATCGTCAGTGGTATATCCATCCCCCTCATTTCCTCTTACCATAGCTTTTTGCGCTCATTTATCATTACAATATAGGTAGTATAGCGCAAATATTCTAAAAATGCAAGTATATTTTTAAGGTGAATCGCAAAAAAGAAACAATTACACTGTCAATTCCTCCCGGCACGAAGGAGAAGCTAGAAGCGATCGCCCGACGTTTTAACATCTTTTGGGGGAAAAGTCCTAGTCCATCAGGTCTAATCGCCGCCATCGCCGAAGGAGAACTGGAGATCGGTGAACCCTTTACCCTCTCGGCAAAGCGGGTCGAAGCGATCAAGAAAGCGATCGACCGTCTGGTGCGATCGGGTCACATCGAACCGGCCCAGACTCTTTCTAATTTTCTTTTAGAGAGGGGAAATCTCTCCCCTCAAGAGCGTCGGGAGATTTCCGAACAGGTCAGTCAGTACGATCGCGATTGGCGGCTGACAGTGGAGCGCTATATCCATGACCGGCAAGCTTTTCGGGTAATGTACAAAAATTCTCAGGGACAGACCCTAGAATTTACCGTTCGCTGTGCCGAGATCATGTTTCGGGAAAAAGAATTCTATCTGGAGATCTGGTGTGAGGAAACTGAGGACCTGCCAGAAGAAGATCAGCGAGACTTTCCCGAGCTTGTTCACAATCGCTGTCTTAAATTCTCTCGTATTCAAAGCCTGATTCCGATCGAAGAACCATGGCGAGACAGTCTCGATTTTATAGAAGTACAATTACAGTTAGAAAAAGATCTCGTGAAGGCTTATGAAAGGAAGACCAGGGATATCGACGACCGAGAGGTAAACGGAAAAAGAATTATAACCCGTAAGGTTTCTAGTCCTTTTTGGTTTATCCGGGAGATTTTACCCTACGGGAATCGCTGTATTGTACTTACACCAGAGTCATTACGCAACCGGATCAAACAAATGTTATTAGATCTTTGCCAACAGTACAAATCGGGGTAAAATTTGCGATCGCTGTTCACGAGGATCGGTTATATCTGGACTTCCCCTTTGACAAAAGGACATAACCTTTGCTGTATGAGGGATTAAGAGAATTTCTGATATCCTGTTACCGGGTACAAATTAAGGAAACCTCCAATAAATCTAGCGCCTAAAGTCCGAAAAATATGCACGGGAAAGTTCTCTTGATTCCGTTTTCGGTGGTGATTCGGTAGTAGTGATGGAGGTTAGAGAAAGATAGACTCTCTCTCACCAGCCGAGAAATCCTTTGTCGAAAGGTATTATTTAATCTTTCAATATGATTAGTTTGACCAGTTTCTTTCCCCACGGCTCGATGACGTTTACTCGGAATTACTGTCTTATAGAACTCCCAAAAATCTGTGTAAGTAACAGCACATTGTCGGTAAACACCTGGTCGGCCTGTCTCAAAGTTTTTTGGCTGATTGACGACTCCTATCTCCTAAATAGGGTTTGCGGCAAAAAGTTTTTCGTGGGGGTAGGGTGTAGGGTGTGGGGTGTGGGGTGTGGGGTTTTACCGATTTTCAGGTGGTCAACTACCTAATTTTCAGGGAAAAAGTAGCTCAATTTTCCCCCTGATCACTCCCAGTCCGGTACTTTTTGATTGACAAAAAGTCTAAAAGTCTTACCCAACAAGGTTTTTAGATTTATTCAGCAGACCCTAAATAGCAACCAATAATTTCTCGGGTAGTTCTATCGATAGCTAACCAAATATATACCTTGATTTTCTTAGAAAATACGAATGACCATAACTCATCACATTCTATGATTAATTTGCCTTTAGGTTTGTCTGTAACCTTGACCTGACGAGGGACTTGGCTAAATTTATTATTGACATAATTTTGTAACCATGACCAACTTACTCCAGTTACTCTAGCAATTCCTCGTCAGGAAATTCGTTCGAGCAAGAGTTTATCAATTAATTGTTTGGTTTCGTCAGAGACGGTTTTATTAGTGGGATTGCTCACCAACTGGCGACCACAATCTTTACACTTACGTTTGGGTTTGCCATTATGTGTAGAACCATTTTTGATGGTATGGCAAGAACCACATTTAGGACAAAGAAATATTGAAGCTGGTGAATCTTTTGTTAGAAAATTATGTTCTAAATCTTCATCGCCATCCAACCAAGATTTAATAATTCAAGAGAAGATTTTGATAGAAAAAGCAATCATAAAAAGCAAATTCTTGAATCATAAAAAGCAAATTTTTTACATTTATCAGGTAATTATTTTTATTAGTCAATATTCTACACAACTCAGGCTAGATAAGCAAGAGAGCTACGCCACTACTATCGGATCACTACCCGGCGAGGTATCGATTCATGAGGTTTAATTCGTCTATTGCGATCAGAGGTTGAATAGGATTTACACTCCTTTTTCTCGTAGAGAAATCTCTAGATTATTCCGTAATTGACGGTATAACGCTTTCGATTCTTCAGGATTCATAAGAAATTTTTCTTTAAATACCTCGAATAGTCCCGTTTCCCGTTCGTATAGAAGTTGACCATCCCGCGCGACATAATGAGCGAGGATCGGCGAACATTCTTTTAAATCAACCACATCAATTTTGTCATCGGGAATCTCGAAAGCTTGTTCGAGCAGTGTATAAATTTTCAACAGACTCGAAATATCCTTGCGATCACTTCTTTCCCCGTATAAAACAGCGAAATCCCAATCGCTATCAGGTCTATGCTCTCCACGCGCTCTAGAACCGAAGAGAATTAATAGTTTTAAATTCGGTAGTTTTTCGACAATAGCCGTAATTTTTTCTACTAGCCTATTCATATTTAGCCTCTATCAAAAAAAATGGCGAGAATCCGATGGATATATCGATCGATGTCCGTAGCGTCTGTCTATGTCTATTATCAAATGCAGAGGAAGCAAAGAGCAACTAAATACCAGAAAAAGTGTCCGTATATTTATAAACTATGAGCCGGATAGGACAATCGATCACTTTATCGGTCAGTGAAAAAGAAAAACAGGCCCTAGAAATCCTTGCCAGTGAATTCGGGCTATTGTGGGGAGATAAACCGAATATATCGAAGCTAATCAAGGAAATTGCCCGTAATAAGCTTAAAATCGCTCCTAATCACGACTGGAAGCCCGATCGCTTGCAGATGCTCCAACAGGCGATCGATTCTCTCATTGATGCTGGACAAATCCCCATCGCCCTGGAACTAGCTAAACTACTATTAGAACGGAGCGAACTGTCAGACCCCTTACGGAAAGAGCTAGAAGACCGCCTCGATAATCCTCCCCCACCATGGCGACTGGAACTCGATCGCTGCATTCTCCGACAACAACCGTTTCAGTTATCCTATCAGGATGCTGGCGATCGAATCTGGGAATTTCATCTTTACCATGCCGCTATCAATCGCCACGAGGAGCGGCTATATCTCGACTGCTGGTGCGAGGAAACCGAGGGAAATCAAGATATTTCCGAACTACACCATAATTGGAGTTTACGGATCGATCGAATCCCCAACGATTCCTTAATTACCCCAATTTCTAGGGGAAAGTGGCGCAGTCAGCTTGATAGCGTGTCGGCCGAGTTTCACCTATTCGATGGATTAGCTCGATCGTACCGGACCAAAACCGCTATCGATATTGCCAACGAATTGATCTCGATCGATCCCCCCGTCCGGCAGATTACCCGACAGGTAACGAGTAGCTTCTGGTTTTTCCGCGAGATTCTCCCCTACGGGGAAGATTGCCTGCTGATCTCCCCGGAAAAAGTCCGCAAGCGTTTCTTTGACATCCTCACCGCCGTAAACGGACGGTGATTCCCAAACCTCACGATTTAGGTTTCTGCTTCTTTCCCTTGCGGGGTTTCGCACCTGCCTTAACAGATTTACTCTGTTCTGGTCTTA
>SFBL01000234.1 GCA_007095785.1 Microcystis aeruginosa Ma_SC_T_19800800_S464 | reverse complement strand
CAGGGTAAGAGCATCTCAATTAGGCTTGACAAAAGGCTTTCAGCACAGCCATCATATAGTTATTATCCATGGCCGCCCGTTTACTTTTTTGTGCCAGACTACGTCGGTAAGTGGATTCCTGGTTAAGAGCGTTAAGTGCTACTCGTCTCAAGAAGGCTCCCATTACGAGGGCTGTGACCAGAGCGAATCCGACATTGATCCTCATTAAAAGTAACATCTAAAATCCAATGAGCCTGATTTTCAATGCCCCAATGTTTACGAATAGCATTACCTATTTTTTGAGCATCAGCAGGGAGAGAACTGAGATAAAATTGGACTTCACAAGTGGTTTTATTCCAAAGATGACGAACTCGTTTAACCATGATAATACTTTGAAGTCCTTGCCATTGAGCCTGTTGATAAAGACCGCCGAAAGCTTCTAAAGGTACAGCCCAACACCAACGTTTTTCGAGGCGATGATGACCTTTTGACTGGCGGTAATCATAACTAAATTGAATACCATCAAATTGATGTGCTTGAGCTTGCTCAAACCAGTTTTTGACCTGAGTATAAAGAGTCGGATGATTAGCTTTAAGGGCGACAACGTAGTCAGCTTTTTTGGCTTGAATATGATTAATAATCGCCGTTTGAGTTCCCATAGCATCTAGGGTGATAATTGCCCCTTGAAGGTCTAATAGTTCTAATAAAGCGGGAATAGCAGTAATCTCATTGGATTTATCTTCCACCTTGACTTGTCCTAAAACTAATTTCTGCTCCCCCGCCCAAGCCGTCACTAAATGCAAGGCTTTAATTCCTTGATTACGGTCGTAAGAACCTCTGAGACTTTTCCCGTCTATGGGAACTATTTCCCCCGAAAGAGAACCGATTAAATGGGGCAGCCATTGAGACAAAACTTTGGCCAAAACTTCCGGGTTAATCCGTTCAAAAACCCGCCGAAAAGTGTCATCAGAAGGAATGCCATTAGGTAATTCTAAAAACTCAGATAACCAAGACTGCTTACTGAGTCCATAATTTTCCATGTCTTCCCAACCTTTGGCTCCTGCTATAACTGCTAAAACAGCAATGACTAAAATATCAGTTAATAAATGTTTTTGGGTTCGGGACACTCTCGGGTCAGGAATATCTTGAAGATAAGTCAATAAACTAGCTTGAATTTCATTGATTGATGTTAAAGGAAGCTCAGGTTTTAGTTGAGCTTTATTTTCGGTGGGAAGAACGGGAGCAAAACCTTTACCCATGAGCTATTTCCTCGTTAATTTTCATGAACAACAGTGAGACTAAGGCTAATTATAAATTATAGAGAGGTAGCAGCGGCTAATTCTGGGTACTGGCGGTGCGGGACGGTGCTATGGCGATTTCATTACCCTATTCAGAAATCTTTGTCAAGTACAATTTATACCAAATTAGATGAGCTTACCCTGCTTTTTTAAGACATCTTTATCACTTAAACTTATCACTATTGGAGTTCCTCTAGGGGTGAAAGATTGCTCAAAGTTTTGATATGAGATTCGATATGATCTGCGAGGCAAATCTGTATGTACTTCCCTAGAGGAGTGAAGCAATAACTGATGAAATATCAAAACATCTCCTGCTTTCATTTCTAATGGGACTGCTTTTGATTCATCAACTTTCGACATATCTACACGGGTGTGATGTGTTTCCCCTTTGACTGTAAACCAAGGTAAAAAGCCTAGTTTATGACTTCCAGGGATGGCATACATACATCCATTTTCTTCAGTTATATTATCAATTGCTATCCAAGCTATAACTTTAGTTGGTTCATTTGGTCGATTAATGAAGTCTTGATGCCAAGGAACTGCATTAGCTTTCCCTTTGGATTTGTAAACTAGACTGTTTTCATATAAATAAAAACTAGGAGAATAAATTGAGGTAATTATTTCAACAAGCTCTTTATTTCTTGCTAAATCGGCGAATTCGCAAAATCTCTGGTACGAATCATATAGTACACTCTGATCTGGTCTGTACTTTAAATAATAGTTGAAAAATAGATCATTTCTATTAAACTCAGCACGGTTGATTATTTGATCGCAAACTTTTTTGATATTGGACAGCAATTCCTCTTGAAAAGTAGAGTTAAGTATTACATACCCTTGATTTTGAAACAATTGTTTTATTTTGTTTTGATCGTTCGATAAACTAGGCATAATTTTTCTCCTTGCTATCTTTTATTATCCACATAGGATTTAAGTACATTTTTGAGCTTTTGAAGAATATTTTTCCTCAAGTTTTTTTTATAAATATGACGAAAAATAAGATGATCACTATAAATATCCCTAAGCATAAATTTTGGATGTATGAGTGGAAATTCTATTGGATAGCTTGGTAAGTTGGCTAATTTATTAGTCTCATCCTTTGTATGGGTAGCCTCAACGCTAAACCCTATATTAGTAATAAGATTTTTCTTAGGCATTATTGTTAGTCCTCCTTGGCAAATACAAGCTAAAAGCCATTGATAATCCCAGGTATCTATTTTATTAGAGTAAACTAAATCCCAGTTTTTTTTTCTTGTTTTAAGCTCCTGCTTTGATTTAAACAAGTCTTTAAGTAATCTGTCTTGATTCATTAATTCTGACCAAACACTCATTTTTACATCATAATATTGCCAAGATCTTCTCCAAGCAGCCCATCCCCATATATTTGTTAACTTTGAAAAACGGTAACTATCCTGGCAATTTTCATCCGTTAAGCCATGATTAGTACCGTTTATATGCATAATACGAGTGTCACTTCGATAATATTTTAACAACTCTTCACAATAACGAAAGAAAGTGGGATGAGGAAGGCAGTCATCTTCAAGAATAATCGCCTCTTCAACTATCTCAAAAACCCAATCTAAACCACTAGATACTCGATTCTTACAACCTAAATTTACCTCAGAATAATTCGTCAAAACCTCACAATCCCAATCCACACCCTCGATAATAGCACGAGCTGCTTTACACTTCTCAATATCATCGGCTCTATCTAGGCGTGGACTATCAGCAACTACTAATAACTTAGGTGGTTTAGCCTGACGGATAGCTTCAAATACCCTCGCCGTCGTATCAGGTCGATTAAAAATCAGGAAGGCGACAGGAGTGGTTAGTTGGAAGTCAGCCATAGACTAATTTACTGTTAACTTGTGGTATCCTAACCCACCCTGACCAAATTGTCAACCCATTTCAGGATTTTCAGAGCCATTAATTTTATTTTCACTATCTCCACTGTTAAAATCCGAAGCTTTCAAGACAGTTAATCCAACTAAGTCTCGATCTCTATAATGATAGATAATATTGTCTTCTAGCAAACTATCATTGGCTCTTTGAGGCTTACGAAAGCTAATATATAAAACATCTGCTTCTTCATCATAATCTATCCAGATTCTTGAAGAAGGTGCGGTTAGCAAATAAGGAATTGATTTTAAGAGATTGACTTCTGCCATAGGATGCCTCGCTTGATAATTTTTTCGCAGGAGGATGTCAAAAAAGCAGTTATGACAAATCCATCGTTCTTTAGTTCTTTATAGATGACGACCGCGTCTTTTCTTGAGATAACAGTTTTCGGATAATGTTTTAGTGCTATTAGCTCATCAGTCCATCCCTTAACAATCGAATCAGGTTCAGCAATAGTTTCTAGTACCATATCAATACATCCCGCCATGTAATCATGATTCTCTGTAATGTGTGACCATTGCTTATAAGTTAAACGAATTGGCAAACCATTTCGAGAAATTACAACTTCGATAAGGTTTTGGGATGTCATATTACCATCGTTTAGTAATAAGGGAAGCTCAAAATTACTTTCTAGAGGACAAAATAGATCATCCAAGAGAAAAGCAGTCTGTTTGAGTTCATAAACGAAATTTACTTTTAGCTTTGGCTACTTTAACCCATCCTGACCAAATTGTCAACCCAGAGCTGCATAGCCGCTGCTTCGACCGTCAGAGTGACTGAGTAAGATACTTTCATGGCTTAGAAAATCCATTCATTAGACCTCTTGCATAATTTTTTTATGGTATAATATAAGGTTTTGCTTTTTTCTCAATTCTTAGATTGAAGTGGAAAAAAGAATAAAATGTGATCTTAGGTCAGGAAATCATCTATAA
>SFBL01000233.1 GCA_007095785.1 Microcystis aeruginosa Ma_SC_T_19800800_S464 | reverse complement strand
AGGTAATGCTTTCCGGGAAATGGAAATAAATAACATCCTAGAAACTGAAGATAGAGAGGTGTTTATGACTTTATCTCAAACCTATCAGGAATGGAAGGAAGCAACTAAACGGGAAGGACGACAGGAAGGACGACAGGAAGGAAAACTGGAATCTATTCCCCGTTTGCTTGCTTTGGGTTTAAGTGTGGAACAAATCGCTCAAGCTTTGGATTTAGACTTAGAGCAGGTCCGACAAGCGGCGCGAGAGTAAAGGTGGAGAGTTAAAACGCAAAAATGCCACAATGGATAAAATAGGCATTTTCTGACTAACTGACATCTTCTATGAGTAACCACCTAAGCGGAAGCGAGATTCGCCAGCGATTTTTAGACTTTTTTGCGGCCAGAAACCATAAAATTCTCCCTAGTGCCTCTCTAGTACCAGAAGACCCCACCGTTTTGCTGACTATTGCGGGAATGCTCCCTTTTAAGCCGATTTTCTTAGGGCAAAAGACCCCAGAATTTCCCCGCGCTACCACTTCCCAAAAATGTATTCGCACCAACGATATCGAAAATGTCGGCCGGACTGCTAGACATCATACTTTTTTTGAGATGTTGGGCAATTTTAGCTTTGGTGATTATTTTAAAGAACAAGCGATCGCCTGGGCCTGGGAATTGTCCACAGAAGTTTTTAACCTTCCCCCCGAAAGATTAGTCGTTAGTGTCTTTAAAGAGGATGAGGAAGCTTTCGCTATCTGGCGCGATAAAATCGGTATTCCTGCCCATCGTATCCAAAAAATGGGCGAAGCGGATAACTTTTGGGTATCGGGTCCCACGGGTCCCTGTGGTCCCTGTTCGGAAATTTACTACGATTTTCACCCGGAATTAGGGGATAAAACCATCGATTTAGAGGATGATAGCCGTTTTATCGAGTTTTATAACCTCGTCTTTATGCAGTATAACCGCGACGCGGACGGCAATCTGACACCCCTAGCGAATAAAAACATCGATACGGGGATGGGTTTGGAACGGATGGCGCAAATCCTGCAAAAAGTCGCCAATAACTACGAAACTGACCTAATTTTCCCGATTGTCGCCGAAGCGGCCCGGTTAGCAGCCATAGACTACCAGAAAGCGGACGAAAAAACGAAAGTTTCCCTAAAAGTCATCGGCGATCATGTGCGTTCGGTAGTACACATGATAGCGGATGGTATCTCAGCATCGAATACTGACAGAGGTTACGTCCTGCGTCGTCTGATTCGTAGAGTAGTACGACACGGGCGTTTGATCGGTATTGAAGGTCAATTTATCACCAAAGTGGCGGAAGTTGCGATCGCTCTTTCCGAATCCGTCTATGGCAATGTTCGGGAACGAGAAACGGTGATCAAGGCAGAATTAGAGCGAGAGGAAGCGAGATTTTTAGAAACCCTAGAAAGAGGCGAAAAACTGCTCGAATCGATTCTAGAAAAAGAAAAAAGCCAGATTTCGGGAGTCGATGCCTTTACCCTGTATGATACCTATGGCTTCCCCCTCGAACTCACTCAAGAAATCGCTGAGGAGCAGGGTTTAAGCGTCGATACGGCGGGTTTCGAGCAGGAAATGAAAAAACAGCAGCAAAGATCAAAAGCCGCCCACGAAACCATAGATTTGACGGTACAGGGTAGTTTAGATAAGCTGGCAGAACATATTCACCCGACGGAATTTCTCGGTTATACGGATTTGCAAGCAACCGCAACAGTAACGGCGGTTTTAGTCGCTGGTAAAACGGTGGAATCGGCCGCAGCAGGCACTGAGGTGCAGGTAGTTCTCGATCAAACCCCTTTTTATGCCGAATCGGGTGGACAAATCGGTGATAAGGGTTATTTAACCGGCGATAATCTGCTTATCCGCGTGGAGGATGTGCAGAAAGAATCGGGGATTTTTATCCATTTTGGTCGGGTAGAGCGGGGAGTTGTCACCACCGGCGATATAATTAATGCACAGATTGACCGTTCCTGTCGTCGTCGCGCTCAAGCTAATCATACCGCCACCCATCTGCTACAATCGGCCCTGAGAAAGCTTGTCGATGGGGGGATTTCCCAAGCAGGTTCCCTCGTCAGTTTTGAGCGCCTCCGTTTTGATTTTAACTGTCCTCGTCCCCTGACTAGCTCTGAATTGCAACAGGTGGAAGAACAGATTAACACTTGGATTGCCGAAGCGCATGACACCGAGATAGCGGTGATGGGATTGGAAGAAGCGAAGCAAAAGGGAGCTATTGCCATGTTTGGCGAGAAATACGGCTCAGAAGTGCGAGTTATCGATATTCCTAGCGTTTCTATGGAATTATGCGGGGGGACTCACGTTAAAAATACCGCCGAGATCGGTTTATTTAAAATCATCTCCGAGACGGGAATCGCTGCAGGAATTCGTCGCATCGAAGCGGTGGCCGGCCCTGCCGTGTTAGCCTATTTGAATGAACGGGATCAGGTGGTGCGGGATTTGTGCGATCGCTTTAAGGTCAAACCTCTGGAAATTCCCGATCGCATTACGGCCCTACAATCAGAGTTAAAGGGGACACAAAAGCAGTTAGAAGCGGTTAAACAGGAGTTGGCGCTAACTAAATCGGATGCTTTGCTATCTCAAGCTGAATCTATCGGTAAATTTAAGCTATTAGTCGCTTCTTTGGGCGATATTGATGCTAATGCTTTGATGGCAGCAGCCGAAAGACTACAGCAAAAATTAGGGGAAGGGGCGGTAATTTTGGCCTCGACTCCCGCAGCTGATAAAGTGAGTTTAGTGGCCGCTTTTAGTCCCCTGGTGATTAAAGATAAGGGTTTACAAGCGGGTAAATTTATCGGTGCGATCGCTAAAATCTGCGCTGGTGGTGGTGGTGGTCGTCCCAATTTAGCTCAAGCTGGGGGACGGGATGCAAGTAAGCTAAGCGAAGCTTTAACCACCGCTAAAAGTCAATTAACTACCAGTTTGCAATAGTTTCTAAGGTGGGCATTTTGTCCACCTTGAAAAAATCAGTTATCCTATCTGTGTGATTGGTAAAAATAATATGGAACTACTGATCAAGAATTTGGGATCAATTAGAAATAATAATCAAACCATAGATTTAACCAAGAAGTTTTATACTTTTATTGGTTACAATAATAGTGGTAAAACCCTAGTTTCTCAGCTTTTATGGACAATTTTTAATCATGACAATATTGAAAAGTTTTCCGAAAATACCCAAATTGATTTTTTAGTAATTGACTCGGAAAAACCTATTAAAAAAATTACGATCAATCAAGAATTAATCGATGAGATTCTCAATAAATTTAGCCAGTTTATTGAAAAAGAAGTTGTTAATACTTATAATCTTGATGCCAGTATTAAAGAAACGATCATTGGTTCCAATAAATTAATTTTTCAAGCGGATATTAAAGAATTTAAAGATAAAAGCTTCAGATTAACCTTTGTTGTTGACAATGATCTGGAGTATTTACAGATGAGCAAGCGCAAAGGTAGCCTAACAATAAATATAAAAGAGAATAATATCCCTGAGAAAGTATTTGATAAAATACCCAGAGACTTTTTTGAGAGAGCTAAACCATCCAAGGAATCAGTAATTATTTCGTCAGTAATAACAGTGCTTTTGTCTAAGACAGAAGATACTTTTTTTATCCCCGCTAGTCGTAGTTTTTTTCCTGTTTTCTACCAGTACATTTATGAGATAGAAAGAAATAAAAGAAGTGAGTATAATCGTCGATTGCAAGAATTAATAGAAAATATTGATGATGATAGTGATACTAATCGGGATATATTCAAACGTCTTCAAGAACAATTACCCAAAAGGTCTTATACAGAACCAATGAATAAGGTGATTGAGTCGCTTTATTCTCTCAATAACAAGAAAAAAATTAATTCAGTTTATAATTCTCTGATTGAAAAAATGATCGGATTAATGGGAGGAGAAATCACGATTTCTAGTCTAGAATCGATCGCACCTATTCAATTTTCTTTTAAATTCGATGAAAGCAAAGATTTACCCATGTATCTAGCTTCATCTTCAGTCAATCAGTTGACTGTCTTGTATCTTTACCTCAAATATTGGGCCAAGGAAAAAAACAATTTTTTGATGATAGATGAACCAGAAGTTAATTTGCATCCCGAAAATCAAATTCGCTTAATGGATATTTTAGTTCAATTTGTCACCGAGCATGATAATCGAGTTTTGATCACCACCCATAGCCCGATTTTAACCGATATTCTCAACAATTATGTTTATCTTCATACCTTAAAAAGTTATGATGTTGATGTCACAAAAATTATTGAAGATAATCAATTAAAAAATTTAAATCCAGAAATTTCAATTGCTAAAGAAGACTTAGGAGTTTACTTTTTCACGGGTGATAAAATTATTGATTATGGAACCAGTCAATATGGTGTTTATTTTCGTAACTTTAAAGAAGTTATCAACTCTGTGCAGAAATCTGGAGAAATTTTAACCAACCATATATATTTAGCAGAGAATGAGTAAGTCTAACTCAAAAAAAGAAATATTTTCCCTTAGACAAGAGTTTCACCAAGCTTTAGAAAAATGGGATTTTATTCAAGAAATATCCCTTAGTCAGGATGCGTGTATTGAAATTCAAGAAACAAATAAGAGCGAGTTAAAGAAAGTAGTTATTAATCACTTACAGTTATCGTCTAAAAATGACAAAAATATATCTACAGAAGTAGATAAAATCTGGGTTATCAATTTAGAAAAAGAGTTATACGGTATCTCTGCTTCTGGCAAAACCCCTGAAAAAGCTATATTAGTTTTACAGAGAAAAGTCGATGATGCCGGTAAAATTCTCAATTATCATCTGCAAATTTGTTTAATTGAACTTAAAGCATCCCTACAGGCAAAAAAAGACAAAGAAAGCACATTAAAGCAGATTGCTGGTAAATTTCAAAGCGGGATGAATAGAATCTATATGCTTCTGACTCTCAATAATCATGCTAATCCCCAGAAAAACTATCAAAATGCACAAATATTTGTGCAATTCAGAGGAATTATTTTTTATAATCGCAACGAAATTACAGATAGTGATATTGCCAAAGAAAATGAGCCAGACTATAATTTGAGTGAGAGTACCTTATATAAAATTCTCTCTCAACCTACAACATCAAATTTATTAACCCTAGAAACCCTATTAGAAGAACGAGATAAAATCGTCGTTAGGTTTATCCAAAATCTCAATCAAACTCAAAATTATATCACCATAAAACTGGAAGATTTACTCTGAATAAATACTGCTTCTCTGCAATCTTGACAAGCTTTTTAGACATCAGCATTTAATCAGATGTGAGTTTTCATTTCACTGTTTACTGTTTACTGATCACTGGAAAAAATCCCGCCACTCTCCTATACCTTTTAAACAGGATTTAGTATTATTTCGATGGGCAAAAATTGCTATTAACTACCCGGAGGGGGAATTACAGGAATTTCGATCCCGTCCGGCGCTAAGGGGGGAGGTGTGGGGGTTAGTCTTGGCTGGTAAATAGGTTCAGGTGTACTAACTAAGGGAATATTTTCCACCACGGGAAGACGGGGAGTGATGGGTTGCGAAAACATCGCTTGAATTGCCGCTTTTCTGGTTTCTGGAGGTTCTAAAGCTTGCTGCCAGAGACTTTCATAAAAGAAGAAAATCACCCCTAAACCCCGTTGACGAGCAGCCAATACCTTTTCTTCAATAAAGGGTAGGGCAATCGGTCGATTGCGTAAACCGGTTAAAACTCCCACACCGGTGGGGATAGTTTGCTGGGTTTCCTGAATTTCGGGACGCTCTATTTGCTTGAGAAAACTGGGCAGATCGGGACGATAAACCTGTACGATTAACTCATCGACTAATCCTTGTCGCACCCAACCGAGCCAATCCTGTAAATGACCATTATAGGCGAATTCGTAGGGATTAGGGGCGATCGAAAGCAGTATATTCGGTTTAATTGCCTCAATTGATTCTTTGAGATTAACCAGAAAAGCAGTGATTTTATCGGCCCGCCATTTTGTCCATTCGGGATCCCGGGGGTTAGCCGGAGGCGTTTTTTCGGTTTCCTGTTGATAAAGAGCGATAGTATAGGGATCATAGCCGAATTCGTTGGGTAAACTCAGATGATCGTCGAATTGGATGCCGTTAATATCGTATTGTCCCACCACTTCCAAGACTAATTCCCGCAGAAAATTCTGCACCTCGGGACGGAAGGGATTCAACCACACCACCTCACCGGCTGCCCCCACCCAAGTGGTCCCCCCGTCCCGTTTTTGGGTTAACCAGTCCTGATGTTTTAAGGCTAATTCTGAGGTGGGAGGGGCCATAAATCCGAATTCAAACCAAGGAATGACTAATAATCCCCGTCCTCGCGTTTGTTCGACCAATTCTGCCAAGATATCTTGTCCTTGCGCTCCCGTAGGCACAAAAGGCTGTATTCCTTCCCGTTTGGCGATCGCACTGGGATAGAGAGCATAACCGGAATTCCAGACCACGGGATAGATAGCATTAAAATTAAGATTAACTAATTGCTCGATCGCCTGTTGTCGTTTATCCCTGTCCATCAGCATCGCAGTATCGTTGGTGGTAATCCAAACACCGCGGATATCGCCATCCCGACTTTGAGAGAAAGCGGGGGAAAAGTAGCTCGATAGCAGAACTATGAGAAAAGATGCTAAGAATAGTAGTATAGGGAACTTTTTAAGAATTTGCCGCCAAACGCTAGTCGGAATTAGAAAAGTCATTTCTTTAAGGTGAAGATTAACGGTTTTAACTGGTTATAATAACAGCTTTGCTCAACTCTTTGAGGCTAGATTGACCCAATATATATATTTACCTATTTCTTCCCTCGCCACAATTGACCTTGAGGATAGAAATAATCAAGACGAATATCGAATTGATCTAGGGCCAGTAATAACCGATTGGAAGGACGAAAAAGAAATAAGTTGACATTAGGACTTTCTAGGATTTCTTTTAACTTATCGGTATCGGGGTTACTGGTAGTCAGGAAGTATTGTACATCAGAATTAAGACGATAATTAAGGGAAAGCAAATCACCTAAGTTAGTCCAGTCATTACCTTCGTCGCTGATAATAATGGCATTGGGTACAGCATTAATTTTTCTGGCAACTTCGCCATTCCAATAACTAGGAACTTTTGCCCAACTGGTTTCGGAAAGAGCATTATTAAAGTTCGATATTATACTAGCAGTTAATAAAAAAGTCAAGATAATTTTACCTAAAATTTTACCTTGATTAAGCAATTGTGACAAGAAAAAAGCCACAGTTATATAGATAGTGGGAAAAGTTGCAATTAGATAACGGGTGACAGTTGATCTAGTGGTGATAAAAATTAGATCGGGAATGACTAAAGCTAGGAAAGGTACTAGGGTTGAGGTAATCAGAAAAGTAAAAGCTATGGGGTTATTGTAGCGATAAACTCGATAAAAAGCATAGATAGTTAAGCTTAAAAAAAACAGTCTATATATATAGGTGAAGATGTTATTAAAACCGAAGTCGGTATCACTAAATAGACAGGTAAAACCTAGAATCCATAATTTACTGATTAATCCCCAATCGAGATAGTTAACGGCAGCCCAACTGGTGGAGTTAAAGGCCCTTTGAGAGTTAGTTAAGAAAACCTGTAACCAGGGTATATATAAAATTATCATTGTTAACCCAGATAACAGGAAAAATATCAAGTTATTTTTTCGCTCTGGTTTCAGAATAAGATACCAAATTATCAAGACTGCTTGAGCAAATAAGTTGAGAATAAAAAAGAGATGGGTGTAGAGTCCGAGAGTATTAGAGAGAGTGTATAAAGACCAATTAACAACAGTTCTTTTTTTGAGGCATTTTAACAGCATTAATTGACTGATTATCGTTAGCAAAACCAAAAGACTATACTGACGGGACATTTGAGCAAATATTATATCAACTGGAGAGAGTGCCAAGAAAATTACTGCTAAAATTGCCGTTAACTTTGCCGCAAATAATTCTAGGGATAGATAGTAAATAAATGGCAGGGAGAGAAGACTAAAAACAATCGCTAAACTGCGGGAAGAAACGGGAGAAAAACCGAATATTTTTTCCCAATAGCGAGATATAATAAAGTATAAAGGTGGGTGTTGAGGGTCTTCTTTAGCAAGAGATTTAATCGTATCAAAAACATTACTTTCGGGTTTCAGTTGTTGAAATTTTCCTAATTCTCTGGTAGATAAAAGACGATTTTGAAAGATAGTATCAGCGATTTCTTTTGCTTGATAACCAGTGGTTCTAATGGTGGTGTAGGATTCATCGTGCCAATAGATTTTTTTATCGATATTTGCCCAACGAAAAACCACACCAAGAGTTAAGATAATTGCCAAAAGTATTAAGAGCCAATTGGGGTTTTTATAATTAATATTTGCTTGCATTTTAATAATTAGAGCGACTTTGTTTAAGATTAAGAAACTTGGTAAATTCTGGTTGAAAAAGTAGCTTAATTGTGCCGGTGGGACCGTTACGGTGTTTAGTAATAATTACTTCAGCCACACCTCGATCGGGACTATCGGGGTTATAATATTCATCTCGGTATAACATCATAATTAAATCCGCATCCTGTTCGATACTGTTATGGACGATGATATTATTGGCAATAAAGTTATGTAATTTATCTACTGTTAAATCATACACTTCTGTCTCTCCATCCGCTTGAATTGCCATAACTTCATCCCAGTAAATATCACTATCAGCTAAATGCTGTATTTGGGAACATTCAAGAATGTCTCCTAATTTATTGGCTCTTTCTCGACTTAAGTTTGATTTGTATAAACTTGTCCCACAATATTGATTACCCAGTGCAGCTTGCATTTGTCGTGTAGTTAAACCACTTTGTTTCATAGCGGGTACAGCATATAGTCGCCAGATATCGTTAGGAATGATATCCTTATTAGGATTAGCTTGGTGATTTTGAAGATAAGTAGTTATTTCTTGTAAAGACTGGGTTTTATAGCTGCCAACAGCACCGATAATCTCAATAAATTTCTTCAAGTCTGATTTACCTGTTATTGTAACATGGTATTGATCTCGTCCTTTTCCTGTTTGTGAGTGTTTCGATAGCTTTCCATTAATTTCTACTCTTAGTAAAAGCGATTGTACATCCTGAGCCAATCTTAAGCTACTGCTAGAATAATAAGCCATAGGACGAGGTGATTTTCCTTGAACCAATTTAAGGGAACCATCGGTACTCCAAAGATGACGTAAAAATAAGGCTATTGCTGATTGAGTTTGCTCAAAAACTTGAGGGGGAATGAATTTTTCATAGGAACGTAACCCCCAAATTCCTAGACGTTCTAACCATTGAGAAATAGGATTTTTAATATTATGAGTTAAGGGATAATTCGCTGTTAAATAAACCTGATACCATTGATGTTCAGGACTAATTCGAGGATTAATTCGATTATCAAATACTTGTATCGCTAAAGAAGCAACTAAATTGGCTAAATCTAACTCTTTAGTCGTATATTGAACACTATGACGTGGTAAGGTACATCCATCACCAATTAGATGACCTAATAAGGCCAATTCAGCATTACTCATAGTTTGTAATTGCGAACTAGGTAAAAAGCGAGGTAAAGCGATATAATTACCAATATTTAATTCATCTAATCTTTGCCAACCGTGGACAGTCAAAAATTTATGATTGGCTGTAGCTCTAATCGTGCGACCTAAACGAGTTGTTAATCGAAAAACTGGCTTAAATCCTGTGGAAAAGACCTTAGTTACCAGTGCTTTTTCTAATTTTATTGTTTCCTCATTAAGAGCAAAAACCGTAAAATTAGAGCAATTAACTAACTCACAAATTGGCACTTTAGCACGAGGATCGGCTAACTCAACTAAACTATCACCCGCTAAACATCCCGACTCGCGTAAATCGGACATCATCGGTCTTTTATTATTGCGAGATTCCACAGCGCGACTTAACTGAGAAAGAGCAATTACTGGAGCATGAATTTCTCTCGCTAAACCCTTAAGACTACGAGTAATTTTAGAAAGTTCCTGAACGCGATTATCACCTCCCCCTTCCATTAATTGCAGATAATCGATTAAAACTAATCCCATTTGTCCCTTTTTTTCCGCCTGTAAACGCCGCACTTGGGAACGCATTTGAATCACACTTAAATTGGCACTATCATCGATATATATAGGCAAATTTAATAACTTTTCTAGTCCCCCAAGAACCTTCTCTAAATCATTTTGTCCCAAACGGCCCGATCGAATCCGATTACTTTCGATTTTAGCCTCATTCGATAACAAACGTTGGGCTAATTGTTCCTTAGACATCTCCAAACTAAAGACAGCCACAGGTAAATTCTGTTGAGCGATATTATAGGCAATATTAAGAGCAAAAGAAGTTTTTCCCATGGAAGGCCTCCCCGCGATAATAATTAAATCCGAGGGTTGTAAACCACTGGTCATCGCATCGAGATCATAAAATTGAGTTTCGATACCGGGTAGAGTGGTGGTCTCCTGCATCTTCTCAATTTCGTTAAAAGTTTCAATTAAAGTATCCCCCAGAAAAATTAAACCCTCTTGGGGTCGTTTTTGGGTGAGACGAAAAATCTTTTGTTCCGATTCATCGAAAACATTTTCTAATTCTAGCGTCGTATCCCTAGCTAACTCGATAATTTCTCCCCCGGTGGAAATTAACTGACGACGCATATATTTATCCATCACTAATTCCCCATAGCGATCGATGTTGGCAGCCGAGACAGTGCGCTCAATTAATTGTAACAATCGCGGCATTCCCCCGATTTCTTCCAACAGATAGTTATCTTGTAACCAACTGCTAACCGTCATTAAATCCGTCGGTTTTCCCTTCCCTTGTAAAGCAAGCGCCGCACGATAAATATCTTGATGGGTTTTCACATAGAAAGCTTCTGGAATTAAAAAATCACTGATTCTACCTAAAGCTTTTGGATCTAGCAAAATGCCACCTAAGATAGATTCTTCCGCTTCAATATTTTGGGGGGGGAGAGATTGATCGCTAATCATTGTCAATGCTGACTGTGCTTTATCATTAATTATAGTCAGTTTCACCCTAATTAAATACAAATGTTCAGGTTAATGATCGGGGTTGGGTTTTGGGGTTTTAGGGTTTTGGAGTTTTAGTTGAAATTTCCCCACACCCCCACATCCCCACATCCCCACATCCCCACACCCCACACCCCACCTGCCCCCCGATGTCGGGGGGGTTGGGGGGCCACACCCTACACCCCTTTTAAACAGGATTTAGTATGACTTTAATTGACTCCTCTCCTCTCCCTCCGGCCGTCTATTTTATTGGTGCTGGCCCTGGAGATCCGGAATTATTGACGGTAAAAGCCGATAAAATTCTCCAAAAGGCCGATGTTATCCTCTTTGCTGATTCCCTCGTCCCCAAACAGATTCTTGAGGACACTCGTAAAGATGCCGAGTTAATTCCCACCAGTAGCATCACCCTAGAGGAAATTATCCCTTTAATGATCGATCGCGTGCGTCAGGGTTTAGCGGTGGTGCGACTGCAATCGGGGGATTTAAGTCTCTATAGTGCCATCCAAGAACAAATTGAGCTTTTGACAGCAGCAGATATCCCCTTTCAGCTAATCCCCGGAATTAGTGCCTTTCAAGGATTAGCGGCCAAATTGGCCCTAGAATTAACGATTCCAGAATTAGTCCAGACAATTATTCTAACCCGGGTGGAAGGAAAAGCCTCTCCCATGCCAGAAAGTGAAGAATTAGCCTCTTTAGCCGCCCATAAAGCCAGTTTATGCCTATATTTAGCCGCCCGTCACATTGACAAAGCCCAGGAAAAACTCCTACAACACTACCCACCAGAGCAAAAGGTGGCCGTTTGTTTCCGTCTCGGTTGGCCCGACGAAAAAATCTGGGTTGTCCCCCTGTCAGAGATGGCCCAATTAACCCATCGAGAAAACTTAACTAGAACTACCCTTTATCTCATTAGTCCGGCTTTAAACCAGATTACAGGAACTCGATCGCAACTTTATCACCCGCAACATTCCCATCTTTTCCGTCCTCATCCTTAAGTATTTTCTGGGAAATCTATCGAAAGAAATACTGGGTTTCTACCTCAAGTTAGAGTTAAAGAGCGGCGATTTTGTTTAGGATTATTTCAGGAGGTAGGACAATTTTAAAAACGTTTAAAATTAGTCTAACAATCCATGCACAGCTGCCCTATTTGTTCGGGAATTACCCTTCGTCACCTTGTGGCTAGTCGTGCCTACTGGTATTGTCCTCACTGTCGTCAGGAGGTCCCTAACTTCCTTGATTGCTCCATTCCTGCCAAGGTAAAAGTAAAGCGAGTTAGAGCGGAAAAAGCAGTCTAGATTTTCAAGTTGGTAGATGGCAATAAGATCTGTGGGATGGGTTAATTTTTAACCCACCCCACTTTCCCTGTCTAGACATCCCGAGGATTGAGATGGGTCATTTCCCAAGTCACATAGGTACCGATCGGACTCCAGATCAGGTAAGGTAGGAGTAGGATACCCGCCCAAGAAGAAACAGGGAAAACCAAGAGCGCCAGAAGACAACCCAAGAAAAAACCCGTACCGCCGATAATCGTTCCCGCTTTGAGACTGCGTAGTTTACAGGTGACGGGAGTATAGGCAGTAATAGTCAATTCTACCAACAGATAAAAAGCCATCAAAAACCAGCGATTAGCCGGTTGCGCTTCCCAGACTAAATAAGCAGAAATTGCCCCACAAATATAGATAATTGTCCAGATAAGAGGGATTAATCTTTCAAAGGTTAACCAATCGGGACGACGCAAGCGCGCAAACCAACGTACATCGCGAGAATTGAGTAATCCCCCAGCTAACGCTACCAAAAACCCGACGACACCGATAAGCAACCAAGAGGGAATCATGATTTTTAGCTATCCTCCGCTAATTTTGGCTTTGTAACCCGATTCAACGAGAATTTGTAGGATCTTTTGGCGATGATCTCCTTGGATCTCAATGGCATTTTCTTTAACTGTACCACCCGTTCCGCAAGCAGTTTTTAACTGTTTTAATAATTTCGTCAGAGTTTCGGTTTGGCATTGAAAACCTGTAACCATGGTAACGGTTTTTCCCGCACGACCAGAGCGGGAGGTTTGTACTCGCAAATTCTGCTGATTTGGGGGTAATTCAGGGATGGAACGCTCAAAAGCTTGAGAATTGCTTTGATCTCCAAATTCCTGATAGGCAATCCGTTTTTTTTCCTTTGATTTACTCATATAGTAATTATCATAGTGAGTTTTGGTTGTGGGGAAGTGGGGAAGTGGGGAAGTGGGGAAGTTATCTCATCACCCTATCACCTCAAAACCCTATCACCCCAAAACCCTATCTCCCTATCACCTCCTGTCTCCTGACGACCGACTCCTGACTACTGATAGCTCGTAATTGGTTGGACTGGCAGCGCATTTGATTAAGTTCAGCTGCCGACATTCGATCGAGATGACCTAAAATCATATTAACTCGACCTTGGGATTTTAATTTTTCTCGATGTCGTGCCAAAAAATCCCAGTAAAGAAAGTTAAAAGGACAGGCTAAATCCCCGACTCGTTCATTTTTTTTATACAGACAACCCCGACAATAATCACTCATTTTATCAATATAGTTGGCCGAGGCGGCGTAGGGTTTAGAGGCGAGAATTCCCCCATCGGCAAATTGTCCCATTCCCAGTACATTAGTCTGCATTACCCAATCGTAGGCATCGATAAAAACACTATGAAACCAGTTCTCAATCTCTTGGGGAGAGCAACCAAAAATTAAGGCAAAATTGCTCAAAATCATTAATCTTTGAATATGATGGGCATAACCGGTATTTTCCACCTGTGATAATACTTGTTTGAGGCAATTCATCTCGGTTTGATTACTATCCCAAAAGAAAGCCGGTAAGGGTTGTTGATGCTCAAACCAATTACGATTAGCGTAATCTTCTCCCAGATAATGATAAATTCCCTGCATATATTCCCGCCATCCTAACACCTGACGGATAAATCCTTCGATGCTATTTAGGGCTAAATTATCTTTTTTATAGGCAATTTCTGCCCCTTGAATCACTTCCAATGGCGTTAGTAATCCTAGATTAAGATAGGGGGATAATAGGGAATGCCAGAGGGTTTCTTCTCCCGTTATCATCGCATCTTGGTAGGGTCCAAAGTTAGGCAGACAATTAGTAATAAAATGCTCCAATACTTGTAAAGCTTGTCTGCGGTTTACTGCCCAGGGAAAAGGTTTAATTTTTCCATATTTAGGAATATCTAAAGCTTCCACATCAGCGATAACTTGAAGGGTAATTTCATCGGGTTCAAACCAAAGAGGAGCAGTAGTTTTTAATCCATCTTTGGGCGGTTTGCGGTTTTGTTTATCAAAGTTCCATTGTCCTCCTATGGGTTGATTATTCTCCATTAAAATCTGCCATTTTTTGCGACTTTCTCGATAGAAATCCTCTAGTAATAGTCTTTTACGAGATTTAGCCCAATTATTAAAATCTGTCTTTGTCCAGAGAAAGTGATTATTATCAATTAGGGTTATAGCACAGTCTAAATTGAGATTTTTTATTAATCTAAGAAAAGGCAAATCATTAGGCATCATGATCTGTAATTCTTTAATCCCTAATCGCTTAATCCAATCGGATAAAATCGGCTCAAAATCTTCAGCAACTTCGTAGGTGACAGACCATCCTAAAGTTTTTAATTCTTCGGCAAAATGACGCATCGCCGACCAGATTAAAACTAATTTTTGCTGATGATAGGGTCTTTGTCGAATATGATTGTGGGATTCAATTAAAATAACTGGTGTTTCCTGTGAATAGGCTTGACGATTAGCTAAGGCCGCTTGTCCTGTCCATAATTGATCCCCTAAAATCCAAATGCCAATGGTCATAATTATTTCATTGCCTCGACTATTCCCCCGTATTTTTTAGCCATAATATCCGCCATTTCCCGAGCAGAAAATTTACTGGCTTTGTCGATGCTGGGGGTAAATGTACCCGTGGAGGTTAAATAATGGGTAAATACCCCGACTTTTTTGCTAATAATCCACATATTTCTTGAAGTCAAAAATCAAAAAGGGGATGGGGAGTGGGAAGTGGGGTGTGGGGGGATGGGGAAGTGGGGAGGTTTTTTTCAGTGATCGGTAAACAGTAATCAGTGAACTTAAAACTCAAATCTGATAACTGATAACTGATAACTGATTAGGTTTTTGTCCTGAGACTTTGGGCGCTTAGATAAAGTTGCGTCCATTCTTTGACCACTTGTGTGCGTTTACAGTTTAATTCGCCGGCGATTTCCTCAAGGGTTTTACCCGCTTTTAAGCCATCGATAACGCTTTTACCCGTGGGAGAAAGGGCAGCATAGAAACTTTGCCATTGACTGAGAGTTAAGCCAAAATTATGCTCTTTCGGGCTGATTTGTAACCATTCACTGATTAATTCTGTCCCTTCCTTGAGGGCAAAAACCTTAATCGCATGATAGCCAACTTTTTCCCGGAGACGATAAATCCGTTGGACGGGAATATTCATCGCCTTTGCGATCGCATCTTGGTTTTCGCCCCCTAGATAGAGGTTAAACCAAGTCGCTGCCTCCGGACTAACATTTTCCTCTAGATATTTAGCAAAACTCTCTTGAACCTTTACCCGGATAATTTGCGCTTCTTGGCCAGTGCGTTGATCTTCGTAGGTAGCGATCGCCTTTTGATCCAGTAAACTTAAGCTATTTTCCCCCTCATCGCCACTAATTTCATCGGAGAGAATCCGGATCATTTCTTCCCGCGGCACGTTAGTAATACCGCTTCTCGATTGACGACGGAGATAATTAACAAAACGATAGGCCAACAGGGGTTGATTGCGGATCGGACGCAGGGCGTATTCCTCCAGGGTGGCTAACAGCAGCTGATCGCGAGTAGCTTGATCGGTGGTACAACGAGCGATCCATGCTAACTGGGATTGCAGATAGCGATCGCTATTTAACATCTCCTGAATAATTTCCTGCAAGACATCAGCCACCGCTTGCTGACGATCACGACTTAAGGAAACCCAAGTGCGAATTTGTTGCCGGAGAGTGACACAAGCGCCGAGACGATCGATCAGGTTACGATAGGCGCGGGTGGGACTAACTTTGAGATAGCGTTGCCGCAGAATTTGCCAAAGATAGACTAATCCCCGTTTAGCGATTTCTAAATCTCTCTCATCTAAATTGTCCCAACGTTGGCTATCTTCACCGAGTAACCACTTGATAATGGTATCCTGTTGGCGATCGGTTAAGGAATCCTCTGTTTGAGAGAGGCGATCTTGCCATTGTTGCCTTAACTCGTCGATTATTGTCGTCATCGAAAAATTGAGTTCCAAACCCCGTCCTTTGAGGACGGCTTTAGTTTGAATATTAGCGCATTTGCACGATATATGCTAAAACCTCAGACATGGAGAAAGCCTATCGCTACCGATTTTACCCAACACCCCCACCGATTACTCCTGGTTGGGTTTCCTTGGGTCAACCCAACCTACAATTAAGGGCTGTGGGTACACCATGACCGAGATATTAAAGCCAGTAAAAATATTTTGGCCGCAGGGCGATCATCAGTCCGCCTAAAATTCTGTTATCCTCTAAGTGCAGGAAAAATTATGAGGATTAGCCATCAGGAAGATATTATGACAAATGAGCAAATATTACTGGAAAAATGGAGAACATTACCCGACGACAAACAGCAGCAAGTCTTGGAGTTGGTCGAATCATTCTGTCTTGAGGAGCAAACTATTACAGATCCAGTAGCATCGTACCAGCCTAAAACTGAGTTGGGTAAACGGCTGCAAAAAATTCGGACTGCAATTGTAGCATCGGGAGAAAGTCTCTTGGATCTGGAGGGTATTGAACGTGAAAAAGCTGAGAGGAGAGGTGGATATCAAGGAGATAATGGGTGATCAAAACCTTTATTGATTCGGGTGTTTTAATTGCTGCGGCTAGGGGGAATAGCGAAAAGTCACTTCCTGCGGTACAGGTTCTCGATGACGCAAATCGCTCGTTTGTTTCCAGTCCATTTCTGAAGCTAGAAGTCTTGCCCAAGGCAATTTATAATCAGTGCCGAGAGGAAGCACTATTCTATGAAGCGTATTTCACGGCAGTTACTGACTACGTTACAGATTTAGAACAAATTCTCTTAATGGGTTCTCAAGAGGCGCGTCAGTGGGGTTTGGGAGCAATGGATGCGCTTCATGTTGCAGCAGCGGTAATGGCTGGTGCAAAGGAGTTTATGACAACTGAAAAACCGAGTAGGTCTATTTATCGTACCCCAAGTGTTCAAGTGATTTCAATTTATTAATAAGTCCCGAAAATATTCCCGTTAATTAGCCTTAACTTTCTGGACGATCGGATCGGCAGTGGTAGTGGAAACCATGGCCGCCATAACTTGTTCGGGGGAAACCGTAAAAGGTAAACGATGAATGTCCGAATTAGGCTGACAGGCAATTGCGGCCGCGTGGCGCAATTGAGCAAGGGAAACATCTCTTAATCCTAAATCCTCTAGGGATTTCGGTAAACCAATTTGTTCATAAAACTGGATTAGTTGCCCCCGGGCCGATAGTGCTAATTGATTGCCCAAAACTATTTCTTCTAGACGCAATTGGGCGAGAATGCCGTAGGCGACTTTTTCCCCGTGCAGGATATGATGGCAAGCGGGAATATGGGTTAAACCATTATGAATTGCATGGGCGGCCACGGTACGACAATTAGCGCCCCCTAAACCACCAATTACTCCGGCTAATAAAACGGTGGCATCCACCACCTGTTTCCAGTCCTCCCCGCCGATATTTTCCAGGGCTGCCGGGGATTTTTGGAAAAGAATGTCCCGCAAAACCCGGGCCTGTTGGACGGCAGCAATGATCAGGGTTTCTGTGGAATGACCGCTACTGACGGAAGCTTCGTACCATTTAGCGATCGCATCGCCAATACCAGCGATTAAGGTTCTTTTCGGGGCAGTTTGGATAATACCGTAATCGAGAATTAATAAATCCGGACAACGGGCTAGGGACAGATCGTAAAGAAACGCCCCCGCGTCAGAATAGACGTTAGATAGGGCTGTCCAAGCGGCACAGGTAGCGGCAGAGGTGGGAATCGTGGCGATCGGCAAATGGCACTGATGGGCGAGTAATTTGGCCGTATCGAGGGCTTTGCCGCCACCCACACCAATGACAAAATCTGCCTCATGACTCTTGACAGATGCCTTTAAATATGCTAGGGAATTTTCCGAACAATCGGGGGCATAACTGTGATAGCTAGGAGTGAGATTTTTCAGGGGAGATGACAAAAAAGCTAAGTTGCGATCGCCGCCCACCACCAGGGGACGTTTACCCAAATCCGCTAACTTGCCGGTGGATTCTTCTAGGGCATTGTCACCCCGAATCACTTGTGCGGGGGCGATTAACAGGGGCAAAACAGCGACAGCATTGGACATTTTTTGACAACCTCTCAGGATTATTGGCTAATTTTAGCGAAACTTTCGGGAAAAAGCTGTAGTTCAGGAGTATTATCCCCCGGAGCGGAGAAGGATTTTTTAATCTGTCCCAAGTACAAAGGAGCAGATAAACCGGGCTGCGGGTGAACGAGAGTGCGAGCGCTAATGATAAATTGATTATTACCGCCAGCACCGGCGCGACCGGAGGAAAACAAGTCACTAGCGGCTTGTTTTAGGGTTGCTTCCACCTGCTCGGGAGTAACAGTATTGGGCAGGGAGATAACAGCTTGATTAGCTCCGTTATCATAGACAAGGGAGAATCTCACCGCTCCAGGAATTTCGGTACGGGTAAACAGTCCTAACCCAAGACCGAAAATCCCCACCGTCAACACGGCCATAAAGCTAGTGACACCGACGAGACGAAAGCGGATTCCCCAACCGACGAGAAAAGCGATAATCGTGAGTACCAAAAAAACCAGCGTGGCAATACCAGACCATTGGGTGTATTTGGCGAAGTTTAGGGGAATGTCCATATTTTCTATAATACTGATTCTATGAAAACGGTTAGCATAAACCATTGTACCTATCCTGTTGTCGAAACTTTCCATTCTTTGCAGGGCGAAGGCTTTTGGACGGGAAGCAATGCTTTTTTCCTCCGTTTAGGAGGTTGCGATGTCTATTGTCCTTGGTGCGATCAAAAAGAGTCTTGGAATGCCCAACGTTATCCCCAAAAATCCCTGGGGGAATTGGTAGAGATGGCAAAAGACGCTAACCCCGCTATGGTGGTGATTACCGGGGGTGAACCCTTAATGCACAATCTTGATCCTTTAACCAGGGAATTAAAAAATCAGGGTTTACGGGTACATTTAGAAACTTCTGGCGCTCATCCTTTTACTGGGGTTTTCGATTGGGTGACTTTTTCTCCTAAAACTTATAAAATGCCCGATCCTAGTATTTATGCACAGGTGAATGAGTTAAAAATTGTCGTGGCTCATCCAGAGGATTTAGACTGGGCAGCTATGCAGGAAAGTAAGTTATCGGAAGGGGTGATTAAATATCTGCAACCCGAATGGAATAAAGTAGAAAGCAAAGAGTTAGTCTTTAATTATGTTCTCCGACATCCCCAATGGCGCCTCAGTCTCCAAACCCATAAGTTTTTAGGAGTCCGCTAGTCAGTTATCAGTTATCAGTTATCAGTTATCAGTTATCAGTTATCAGGAGTCAGGAGTCAGGAGTCAGGAGTCAGCTTTTTTCTCCCTGCTCCCATCTCCCCACTTCCCCATCTCCCCACTTCCCCATCTCCCCACTTCCCCATCTCCCCACTTCCCCATCTCCCCATCTCCCCACCTCCCCATCTCCCCAATTCATAATTCATAATTCATAATTCATAATTTATAATTTACTAACAAGAGGTTAAATACTATGTCTAACAACAATTCTGAACGAGTAGTGCGTCGTGGTCGAGTTTTTCCGGAGATTCAATCTACAGAGGAAGAAAAGGCCAAACATCGCGCCCGACAATTAGAATTTTATCATCGTTGTTGGCCGATTTTTCAGAGTTTACAGCCCCGGTTAATGAAACATTACTATGGTTGGTACATTGCGATCGAACCCGATAGTGGCGATTATTTTATCGATCCCGATCAAGAAGTGGCCAGTAAAAAAGCAAGGGCAAAATATCCCGACAAAATCCATCATATCTTTGGCATTAATGAAACTGGAGTTAGTGGCAGAATATGATTGAAGGGAGATTTGGAACCAAAGGACAAATTTATTTTGATATCGATTTAGTTGGTGATGATGGATTGATTCTACCCGCAGAAGTTATGCTGGATACGGGTTTTACCGAGTTTTTAGCCATAAATAGTCAAGATGCTGACAGTCTTGATTGGCGTTTTTTGCGACAAAATAAATTGATAACCGCTCAAGGAGAAGCATTTTTCGATATATATTTAGGCAGAGTAAGAATTGATGGTCAGGAATACGAAATTCCTGTCTTTGCAGGGGAGGCAATTAAGGAGATTTTGTTAGGTTCGCGGTGGCTAAAACAATTTATCTTAGTAGCTAATTATCAACAAACACAGGTGACATTAGGATAATGACAAAAAAGGCGATTATTTTACTTTCCGGGGGATTAGATTCAGCGACAACAGCAGCGATCGCTCTAGCGGCTGGTTATCAATTAATTGCCCTTTCCTTTCGTTATGGACAAAGACACGAGCGGGAATTAGCAGCGGCGAAAAAAATTGCTAATTTCCTCAATATCAAAGAACATCATCTGATCGAAGTCAATCTATCTTTGTGGGGAGGTTCCGCTTTAACGGATCAATCTATTGCTATTCCCCAAGAGGGAATTAACCCGAATATTATCCCGATTACCTATGTGCCGGGGAGAAATACAGTTTTTATTTCGATCGCTCTTTCTTTAGCGGAAGCAAGGGCAGCGGAGGCGATATATTTAGGAATTAATGCGGTGGATTATTCTGGTTATCCCGATTGTCGTCCCCAGTATTTAGAGGCCTTTCAAACTTTAGCTAATTTATCATCAAAAGCGGGTTTAGAAGGGAAAGCACCCCAATTAATTGCCCCTTTGGTGATGGATAGTAAGGTAGATATCGTCCGTCGTGCTGTTAGTTTAGGGGTTCCCATTGCTGATACTTGGTCTTGTTATCAAGGTGAAGTTGAACCCTGCGGTTTATGCGATTCCTGTCGCATCAGAGATCAGGCTTTAATTGAGGCTGGTTATCCCGAATTAGCCACTCCCCTGTTCAAACAGAGGGGGGATAGTCAACAATAGAGATAATCTAGGCAATTAAATGTTCAATAAGGATTTTACTACCAATTAATATTAAAACTAAACCGCCGAGAATTTCCACCTTTTGACTAAATAAATTACCGAATTTATGCCCAATAAAAACAGCGATAAAACACAAAGCAAAGGTAATAGAACCGATGACAGTGCAAGCTAAAAGTAAGGGAGTTTTAATCATCGATAAACCCAAACCAACTACTAAAGCATCGATGCTGGTAGCGATCGCTAATCCGATTAAAGTATAGGAATCTAGAGGATTAAACCCTTTTTCCTCGTCGTCATTTTGAACAGCTTCGTAGATCATTTTACTGCCGATCGCCCCTAAAATAATAAAAGCGATCCAGTGGTCAAAAGAGGCGAGTTCCTCGCGAAAAGTGAGGCCGATACCCCAACCAATCATCGGCATAATCGCTTGAAATCCCCCAAAAAACAAAGCAATTTTCAAAGCCTTATTAACATGAATATGACGAATCATCAGGCCACTGGTCAGAGAAACGGCCACGGCATCGGCGGCTAATCCCACGGCAACAAAGGAAGTGGTTAAAAGTTCGAGTGAAGTAAACATCTATATTTGTTTATCCTTATAATTTCCCCTTATCTTAACTAATTTTTCCCCAAAAAACTTTCATATTTATCTCATGATCCTCTCATTTATCTATCATTTCTCTAACCTAAAAATTAACTACTTAATTAGTGAGAGGATCGAATTGAAAACGTTTAAAAGCACATTACTGGTTCCTCACCGATCGCCTGCACCTGATGGATTGCTTCTGGAGTAAAACTGATGATATACTCAGCTTTTAGGACTTTTGCGCCCGCTACTGTGATTTTATCGGGAAATTCAACCGTAGGAATCCGAGTAACCAGTTTTCGGAGTTAACTAACCAATGCTGCTGTCTCATAAATTCCCCTGAATTTTTTCCCAGACAAAGTTAAGAAAGATACTTTTTTCCCATCATCGATCATCCCGTCTGCTTTTAAGGTGGCTAACGCTACCATATAGGAAAATTGCCAAGTAAAAAATTATGATGATTTCGAGAATTACCAGAGAATGAGGTGGGAGAGAACGGTGATAAAATTAGCTAATTGACTCCCCTAACTTAAACCCCCAATAACCGCTCACTGAAAATATGGCTGACTTTTTTAACACCTATGGTTTTTTAATTGTTTCAATGATATTTGGAGCCATTTTAGGCATTTCAATTTATCTGCCCTTAATGGCTGGTCAATTATCCTTAGCAACCCCCGGTTTTTATGCTTTAGGGGGTTATGTGGCCGCCATTCTTTCCACGAAAGTTTTTACTAATACTGGTAGCAATTATCCCCTGGCTTTGGTCTTTTTAGAAATGTTAATTGCTGGCATTATTGCGGGAATATTAGCCATAGTTTTAGGTATTCCTGTTCTCCGTTTGCGAGGGATTTATTTAGCTATTGCCACGATCGCCTGGGTAGAAATTTTGAGAATTATTGCCCTTAATCTCGATATAACCGGCGGTGCGGTCGGTATTTTCGCCATTCCCCAACCTTTCACCACTCAATTAGCCTACCTTTGGCTGGCTTTGCCCCTCTTATTCCTAACTATGCTGTTTCTCTACCGGTTAGAAAACATCAAAATTGGTCGGGCATTTAATGCCATTCGTGCCGATGAATTGGCCGCTGCATCCATGGGAATTAATCCCACCTATCACAAAGTTTTATCCTTCACTTTCGGAGCAGTTTTAGCGGCAGTTGTGGGAGCGGTAAGCGCCCATTTTCTCAATACTTGGAATTCCCGTCAGGGAACTTTTGATGCCAGTATTATTTTCTTGGCTTTCGTTTTAATTGGTGGTTCAAGAACTTTTGTCGGGCCGGTGGTGGGAGGCATTGTTTTAACTGCTTTGCCCGAAGTTTTACGCGCCCTCGGCGGCGTGAATGGTTTACCAATTTGGTTAGGGAATTTCTTGCGCGATGGTCGTTTGATTATTTTTGGAATTTTAATTGTTTTGGGAACTATTTTTTATCCCCAAGGCTTAATTACACCTGAATTAATCAAAAAAATAATGCCTTTTAAAAGACGTTCCTCTCTTAGTCAAGTTGATTCCTAATTACAGTGATCAGATTTTAGTTTTCAGTTCATTGATTACTGTTTACTGTTCACAGCAAAAAACTCCCCAGTCTCTACTCCTGTCCCCTAACCCACCCTGCTGATACGGATATCCCCCTTCCGGCTAATGTAAAGAAAACGTTACAGTAACAAGTAAAGCCCAGTAGCCAGGAAGCCGTCGATCATGTTTGAATACTTTAACCAGAAAGCTATCAAAGCGGTGATGTTCGCTCAAGAAGAAGCCCGTCGTACCGGTCACAGTGTCGTGGGGACGGAGCATTTACTGTTAGGATTGATAGGAGAAGCCACCGCCACCGCAGCCTTAATTCTCAAGGATTTAAAAGTCACCCTGCACGAGAGTCGCCGGGTGATTGAAGGAATGACCGGCCGCGGCAGCGGTTACAGTCCCGTTAATATCCCTTTTACCCCGAAAGCGAAAAAGATGTTCGAGCAAGCATTTCAGGAAGCTCGACAATTAGGGGAACAGGCGATCGCACCTGAACATCTATTACTTGCTATCACCGCCGATCCCGAATCCCTAGCCGCTAAAATTTTAATTATGCAGGGTGTTGATTTGATCAAACTTCGCGGCCTTTTACTGAAAAATGCTGGGGAAAAAGTCGCTAGTGGTCGCTTCACGGCAAAGAGTGACTATGAAGACCAGAAAAATGCTCCCCAAGGCGGGATTTTAGCCCAATATAGTCGCAATTTAAGCCAAGAGGTCAAAAATGGCAAAATTGACCCTGTAATCGGTAGAGAGCCAGAAATCCAGCGAGTTATCCAAATTTTGGGCCGTCGCGGCAAGAATAATCCGATTTTACTCGGTGCGCCGGGGGTGGGGAAAACAGCGATCGCTGAAGGGTTAGCACAACTCATCCATAATGGCGATATTCCCGAAATTTTGCGGGATAAAGAGGTAATTGCCCTCGATATGGGGTCTTTACTGGCGGGAACCCGTTTTCGCGGCGATTTTGAAGAACGTTTAAAGGGTGTTGTGGAGGAAGTTCGCAAATCGGGCAGTATTATCCTGTTTATCGATGAAATTCACACTCTTGTGGGTGCTGGTAGCATGGGAGGAGCCATGGATGCTTCTAACTTGCTTAAACCTGCTTTAGCTCGCGGCGAGTTACAGTGTTTAGGGGCAACCACTCTCGATGAGTATAAACAGCATATTGAGCGAGATGCGGCTCTAGAAAGACGTTTTCAGCCAGTTATGGTGGGAGAACCGACTAAAGAGCAAGCGATCGAGATTTTACGCGGTTTAAAAGCCACCTACGAGGATTTCCATCAGGTAAAATACGATCAAAAAGCGATCGAAGCTGCCGTTAATCTATCCTCGCGCTATATCAATGATCGCTTTTTACCGGACAAAGCGATCGATCTTCTCGATGAAGCAGGATCCCGCACCCATCTGCGCTATTCCCTACAAAGTAAAAGTCCCGCAGAGGTTAACGAAGAATCACCCCTAATTAACCCCGAATCTTTAATTCCGGTGGTGGATGCGGAGGAAATCGCCCAAATTGTCGCCGCTTGGACAGGTATTCCCGTTACCCAATTAACTGAAACTGAGTCGGAATCGCTCTTAAATCTGGAATATCAACTGCATGAGCGGATTATTGGTCAACAGGAGGCAGTGAATGCCGTTTCTCGTGCTATTCGTCGAGCGCGAGTAAATTTAAAGAATCCTAACCGTCCGATTGCCTCGTTTATTTTTGCCGGTCCCACGGGAGTGGGTAAAACTGAATTAACGAAAGCCTTAGCTAAGTTGCTCTTTGGCTCGGAATCCAGTATGATTCGCCTAGATATGTCGGAATTTATGGAATCCCACACGGTTTCTAAGTTAATTGGTGCGCCTCCCGGATACATCGGTTACAATGAAGGCGGTCAGTTAACGGAAGCAGTGCGTCGTCAACCCTATAAAGTAGTTTTGTTTGACGAAATCGAGAAAGCACATCCCGATGTTTTTAATCTTCTCCTGCAACTGTTAGAAGATGGTCATTTAACCGATTCCCAAGGTCGTCGGGTGGACTTTAAGAATACCCTAATTATTATGACCTCGAATATTGGCTCAAAAGTCATCGAAAAAGGCGGTAATAGCTTAGGATTCGAGATTGCTGACGATTTTGCTCAATCGCGTTACCAACAGATTTCTAATCGGGTGACAGACGAGTTAAAACAATATTTCCGTCCCGAATTTCTCAACCGTCTCGATGAAATCATTGTTTTCCGACAGTTAACTCGCGAAGAAGTTACCCAGATTGCTGATATTCTTATCGCAGATCTAGCCAAACAATTGACAGAAAAAGGTATTTCTGTGGAAGTTACCGCCGCTTTTAAGGATTTGGTCATCAATGAGGGTTATGATCCTAGCTACGGTGCGCGGCCTTTACGTCGTGCTTTAACTCGACGCTTAGAGGATAGTTTAGCCGAGGCGATGTTATCGGGAAAAGTCAATTCTGGAGACCATGCGCTATTAGATGTAACTGCTGAAGCTGTGGTGACAGTCTCTAGTCATCGGCGCTCCGAGCAGAACGATATTCTCTCCCAATTACAGTTACAACCGGTGGGTTAATCCCCTCAAAAATTGCTTTTTTTCGGGGTTGAAAATGTTTCAACCCCGATTTTTATCATCTAAGTAGGGTTTGCGGCAAAAAGTTTATTGGTGGGGTTAGGAGTCGGTCGTCAGGAGACAGGAGTTAGGAGATAGGAGATTATTTTATTTATTCTCCCCACTACCCCACTCCCCACACCCTCTTTCAAGTCAGTCCCGATGACAAAGTTGGCACCGCCAAGGATGAAAATATTGGGATTATTTTTCCTAAGTAGGTAGGGTAGGCGTTAAAAATTATCAGATACCCCCTTATCAAGGGTAGGGTTGATTCATGAATCAACCCTACTATTTAGGAGACAAGCGTTCTTGAATTTTATTAATCGCCCAGCTGAAAATCGCCCCCGCAATTAAAATACTAATAGCAGGATTGAATAAGGGCAGCCAAAGACGCTGAAAAAGTTTAAATCCTAGGGGAATTCCTGTGGATTCACCGATAACAGCCAAGGCAAACCAGAGAAAACCCGCTATTACCAAAAACACATCAAATATTAAGATTCTATTCAACCACTTGACAAATTGCTCTTTCATTGCAGCAAAAACTTAGGTTATTTAACAGTTCATTCACGAAAAAGTATAGCACTGTCACCTTAATCCCAAGCTCTCCAGAGCCAAGCTAGTCCGGCAGTAATGATTAAAACTTTAGTTAACCAATCTCCCCAGCGCACATATAAAGTTTTCGTATCCCGTCGATAAATTGTTTCGCTATGGATTTGATATTTATCCAAATCCGATAGCCAAAGGTGATTACCGTGGGGATCGACAAAAGCAGAATAACCTGTATTGGTGGCCCGGGCCATCCATCGATCGGTTTCGATCGCTCGCATGGTATCCTGAGCGTGGTGTTGAGCGGGCATGGCGTGGCTATAATGGGCGTTATTAGAAGCAGTAATAATAAATTCGCCTCCTCTAGCAGTTTGACGGCGAAAATGTTCGGAAAAAGCCGATTCGTAACAAATGCCCACAATGATTTTACCGAAAGGACTGTCAATAATTTGAGCGGGATCTCCCGGGATTAAATGCGCTTGCAAGGGAGAAAGACGAGCAACAATTCCGCCCAAAATTTCCTGAAAAGGAACGTATTCGCCTAAAGGCACGAGAATTACTTTATCATACCGACTAATCACCTCTCCCTCGCCATCAATAGTCAAGAGACTATTGTTATAACCCTTGTCCATCTTGCCAAATGCACCTAACCAGATCGGCGTTTTTTTGGCTAAAATTGCCGAATAAATCGAGCTATTATTAACTAAGTTCTCCCAATAATAGGGTAAGGCGGTTTCAGGAGTTAAGACGGCATCTACTCCTTGATCGGCGAGAATTTGATAACCAGTGGTGTAACCTTCGAGTGCCTTTTGAAATCCTAGGGGCGAAAGTTTAATCGTGTTGGGAATATTGCCCTGAATTACGCCAATTTTTATCCCTAAATCCCTTGACTTTTCGATCGGTTTATGGTATATTTCCCATCCCCAGAGATGGAGGCTCAAACAAATGAGGAGGGGTAAAGAGAGAAAAGCGAGATTTTGCCGCGATTGACGTATGAGGAGCAAGCTTTCGGCGATTAAACCGTTAACTGCCACAATTGCCGCCGTTACCGTCGTAAAACCCGATAATTTGCCCAATTGCAGAATCAATAAATTATGGGGACTTTGACTATAAGCAAGGGTAGTCCACCAGAGAGGGGATTGACTCCAGAGAGATTCTAACCCACACCAGAGAGCAGTGCCGATGAAAACCCGTAGGAGAGCATCCCGAAAAGATGACTGATTAACACTTTTGTTGACATAAAACATGACTAACGTCCAAGTTAGCACGATCGCCGTTCCCCAAAAAGTGATAAACAACCAACAAAATAGGGCAATTAACAAACTAGCTAACCAGGGGACACCCATCCACGTCATCGGGTGGATTCCCGTGATCCAGAATAAAGCCAGACCATGGTAGGCAAAACCCCAGCCAAAACCGTATAAAAGCTGTTTTTTTAGGGATTTTTCCCCTAATCTCACAATAATCCACAGGGGGACGAGAGAAATCCAAGCGAGTAACCACCAAGAAACCGGTGCCACTGTTAACCCCATCCCCACACCGGCCAAAATTGCCCAGAGAAAACGCACCATCTTTCACTCCAGTCAGGTTAAACTCCTCTGACCTACTAGATCTCAGAGTAGCTAGAGGGAAGACAAAAAACAAGAGAGACACAGAAGTTTTGCCTACATCTACAATAGATCAGTTAGCGAGTAAAAAAGCCCTTCCATGAGATGCTATGGCAAGCTATAGACTCAGATAAACAGGGAGATGAGGAATGTCACCCTCACCCTGAAAGCCTAAACTCGGACTGAATAAGTGATTGAATACATGGATAATTTTAACCCCAAATTGACTACTCTGGCTCTTGTCTTGAATGTTGAGGAAAATCTCGAAGTTATTTTTGGGAAAATAGCTAGTATGAGCGCTCATCAATTGCGAGCGAGGCGCTGTTCAATTATGTTAAGCTCTCCAGAGGAATTAAAGGGGGAAATTACCGATTATCTAGAAGTTTTTGCCCATTATGATGATCTATCACCTTTAGCCGAACAAGAAATAATTAAACTCGATCAAGTTATTGCCGGCACTGTAGCAACTACAGGAAAACCTTTACTAATTAAGGATATCACTCGATCGCCATTTGCCAGTGCAGCCCGTTATCCCAAAAGATCAAATAATAATAGTTTTATCTCCGTACCGATTATTCTTAATCAGCAGGTAATCGGAGTAATTAATCTCAGTTTTCCCCTAGACAAAAAACATTTTGAACCATTAGATTTAGAAATCTTGCAGTTATTCGCTCAACAGGCTGCCCAATCCCTGCAAATTTTTCATTTGCAAGGGATGTTAAAATCTCGTTTTGTGGCCATGGCAGTAACTAGAGAAATAGCAGAAATTCAGTGCGAACATTCGATCGCTGTCCATCCTTATCCCCCGAAATTAGCCAAAATTGTCGCTAAGGCTTTTTTTAAAGAATTAACTCAGGCTGGTTTTGGAACTCATCAAGTTATTGAGATTGCTAATGAGGTTTTGAATTTACTACAAAAGACTCTTAATAAACATAAAAATCGTCTGGAAGGAAAAGATTAAGCGCTAGTCAAGGGTTAAAATCGACTAACTTGCCACTCCGGTGCAGTCCGAAGGAGTAATTGAGATAGTTAACAGTTTAATTGACCGTTGTTTACTGATTACTGCTGCCGTCCTGCCGTCCTAATTCATAGACACCAGAGGCAACACAGGCGAGAATACCGACACTAATCGGCCAACTTTTTCCTAAACTAATCTCGATTAACCAATCGGAGAAACCGCCGAGAATGAGAAAGGGAATAATACTAAAGATAGAGGCATAAAAAGCATTTTGTGATTCTCTGGCGATGCGAGTTTTTTCAAACTCCTCTAGGGAAGTATAGAGGAAACGCTCGGCAAAATTAAACCAGCGATAGAAAATTTCTATAAACCAATTTCGCACCCCAGCTAACCCCAAATATAATGCTAAAGACCAGAGACAGCTACCGGCAATAAAGGCCGGGGAAATATTGATAGTGAAGGGCAGAAAGTCGATTACCATAAATGAGAGCCACAGAAGTGGTAAATTTGAGCGAACGGCTTGATCAATCTTAACAAGTCTTGACCCTTGCACCAAAAAGTTGATATCCTCACCCCCGGGGCCGGACGGTGATTTCCAAACCTGACGATTTGGGTTTCTGCTTGCAGTCCTTTGCCTAGTTTCGCAGCTGCCTTAACAGATTTAACCCCTCTGGTCATCGGGTCGCCACCAGGACTGGGAAAATGGGGAAATAGGGAAATAGGGAAATTCAACTCAAACCCCCTCGCTGTGATTTCTCTGTGTTCTGACATGGAGAGCTTTATTGTCAACTAATCTTACACAGTCCAAGCTGTGCCGCAATAGCGACTCTTGTTCTGGTGTTGGGTAAAATCGGTAGCGATAGCTTTTCTATGTCTCACGTTCTGGCATATATCCTGTAAATGCGCTAGTATTTAACAGTAAATCCAACCTAGAACGGCGGGGTTTCAGACCCAATTTTTTTGATGAAAAGTTTTTTTAAGAAACCTTATCGGTTAGGAATTTTGATGCTTGTCTCGACAAGTTTAATGGCCTGTAGTGCCTTAAACTATAGCTCTTTTGCGGAACTCGTATCATCTTTCTCTCCCTCTCCCTCTCCCTCTCCTTCTCCTTCTCCTTTAGATGCGGCAACTTTACTTGTTTTAGAGAATAAAATCTATCAACAGGTCAATCGCTATCGTCAATCTCGCAATTTATCTCCCCTACTGTTAAATCGAGGAATTTCGCAACAGGCAAGATTACATAGCCAACGCATGGCTGCGGGTTTAGTTCCTTTTAGTCATCAAGATTTTGACAAAAGAGCGCAAACTATTGGCGTTTCGGTTCCCTATGAAGCGGTAGGGGAAAATGTGGCAGTTAATCAAGGTTATGATGACCCGGTAATGATGGCTGTGGATGGCTGGATTAAAAGTCAAGGTCATCGGGAAAATATGGAGGGTGATTTTGATAGTACCGGGATTGGAGTAGCGAAGGATAATCAAGGAAAATTGTACTTTACTCAAATATTTCTAAAACGTCAATCCGCTCCCGTTTCTACTAATCCTCTTAGCTACGATTCTATCGAGAATCAATCTTTTTTTATTACCCTCGAAGAAAACACTAATTATCAAGTTAATCGCTACCGAATTTCTCAAAATTTACCCCCCCTACGTCTCGATGCTCGCATGAGCCATGAAGCTCGCTTATTTAGTCAAAAAATGGCCAATAAACAGGCTCCTTTTAGTCATGATGGTTTTGAGGGAAGAATGAAGGCAGTACAAAGGATGATCCCTTTAGAAAAAATGGGCGAAAACTTGGCTTTTATGAAGGGATATCCTGACCCCGTTAGCGTTGCCGTCAAGGGTTGGATTAATAGCCCCGGCCATCAAAAAAATATGGTTGGTGATTATAATCTCACCGGTATCGGTATCGCTAAAAATAATGCTGGTGAATATTACTTTACACAACTTTTTGTTAAAAAGCGTTGACAAAATGACCCTGATGATATTTAAATTTAATTATCAGTTTTTAACTATCAGCTTTTTCAGTTATCAGTGATCAGATTTGAGTTTTCAGTGGACAGTCTTAAGTAAGGAGTATTAAATCGCATTAACAGTGCTGTCTTGTTACTGTTTACTGTTTACTGATCACTGTTTACTGATCACTGAAAAAAGCTCTCCTAACTCCTAACTATATGAACTTAGACAATTTTCAAGTGTGCGATCGAGATTTAAGTGATGACCTATTATCCCGTTATCTAGGGGTTAATTCGATCGCTGTAGATACAGAAACGATGGGATTAATCCCGGGGCGCGATCGACTGTGTTTAATTCAACTCTGTGATCCCAGTGGTTTTGTCACCGCTATTCGCATTTTTAGGGGGCAAACAGAGGCTCCTAATCTCAAAAAGGTCATGGAGGATGAGCGGATAGAAAAAGTCTTTCATTTCGCCCGTTTTGATGTGGCTCAACTGTCCCATACTTTTGGCATTGCGACTAAACCGATTTTCTGCACCAAAATTGCCAGTAAACTGGCTCGGACTTACACCAGTAGTCACGGTTTAAAAAGTCTTGTGCAGGAATTGGAAGGCATAGAATTAGACAAAACCGCTCAAAGTTCTGATTGGGGAAATGCCGCTAATCTTACTCCAAAACAACTGAGTTATGCCGCCAACGATGTGCGCTATTTACTGTCAGTGCGAGATAAATTAATTTTGATGCTGCAAAGAGAAGAAAGATGGGAATTAGCTCAAAAGTGCTTTAGTTGTATCCCCATTTTTACCGCTTTAGATTTACAGCAATATAAAGATATATTTGAGCATTAGTCAGCAAAAGTTAAGGTCTATATTTTGCCAATAATACCAAATCCGTTTTTAATAGTATGATTGACTCCCAATCGAACTTTAAAAACCCAGTTATGGATTGTTTCTCCCCCACTTCTCACTCCCCACTCCCCACTCCCCACTTCCCCCACTGATCACTGAAAATACTTCCTACTGCTAAAAGCTGCCAAGATTACAAAAAAGACCGCTATGATCCAAAATAGAAATCATCGTCATTGGTAGAGAATAGGTAAAAAATCTATGACATCTTATGCGGCCTCCTCTGCACGAGCCGAAATGAGCGAACTTCGGCGCCTAAAAACCCTGCTACCCCCAGAATTACAAAGTTGGGTAACGGTAGAAGGTTCCACAGAGATTAACCCCCCCCTGATCCGTTGTGAAGAAATTGGCAGAGATGAGGTAGAAATTCAGATAGATTTGGCAAAATGGGAAAATTTAGCTATTGATCAGCGTAATTTGCTCTTTTGGCATGAAGTGGCCAGGATTCAAAATGATAGTATTCCCCGGGAAGGCTGGGAAATGGCCGCCCTCGCTATTGGCTTAGGTGGTGCGGTGGGGGAATTATGGGTACAGGACGGGTTATTATTGCTTTTGGCTATGGGATTATGTGGGATTTCCGGTTATCGTCTCTGGCGCAAAAATAACGGTGATAAAATTCTCAAAGAAGCGATCGAAGCCGATGAAAAAGCGATCGCCTTGGCCACCCGTTTCGGTTATTCCCTCCCCAACGCCTACAAGAGCCTAGGTAGTGCCTTTAAAACCCTAATTGAACAAACACCCAACCGTCGTCTGCGTAAGCGTTATGAGACCCGTTTAGATGCCCTAAGGAAGAGTGCGGCGAAAGCGAAAGCCCAAACCCAAGGCCGTCCGCCCCTAGGTGAGATTCGTTAGCCGATAATTACAGGTAATCTGTGACATTACCCATTGGTATTTGGGGAAAAGTGTAGTAAACATTTAAGTAGGTCATCAGGCCTTGTTCATCTATCAAACCACGTCTTTGTGTCGATGACTTCCCAAATCCCTGAAACACGTTTTCTGATCATTCCGATGGAGTATCCGGTTTTGCGGATGCCGGATCGCTTGACTGTCTTGGAAGCAGTACAGTTCAAGGATCTGTTTCACCATCTCATCGCCCAAACACCCACTCCCGAAAAAGTAATTCTCGATCTGAATGCCACTCAATTTATGGATAGTAGTGGTGTCGGTGCTTTAGTGCATAATCTCAAAGCGGCCAGGGCAGAAAATATCGAGTTAGTGCTGGCTAACGTCCATCCCCCAGTGATGGGGGTTTTATCGATTACGGGACTAGATCAATTATTCACCTTCCAAATCCCTCCCCTAGCACCCCAAGAAAACGGCTTTACCCCCACTGAAAACCATCTACCGGAAACCCATCCCTCGATTCGCAGTTGGTTAAAGCGCGGTCTTGACATTGTTGGTGGCATCGTGGGTTTATTAATCACGGGGGTTATTTTTGTCCCCATTGCCATCGCTATTAAGTTAGACAGTCCGGGTCCAATTTTTTTCAGTCAAACCCGCTGCGGTTGGTTGGGAAAGGAATTTAAGATTCTTAAGTTTCGTTCCATGTGTGTGGATGCAGAAGCACTCAAGGATAAAATCCCCAATCAAGCGCAGGGAGCTTTTTTTAAAAATAAAAATGATCCCCGGATTACCCGGGTAGGAAAATTTTTACGTCGTACCAGTTTAGACGAATTCCCCCAGTTTTGGAATGTGATCACCGGTGAAATGAGTCTTGTCGGCACTCGTCCCCCCACACCGGATGAGGTGGAACGCTACGATGTTCCCCAATGGCAACGTTTAGATGTAAAACCAGGTATGACCGGGGAATGGCAGGTGAATGGTCGCTCTCAGGTGCGTAATTTTGAAGAAGTAATTCAACTAGATTTGCGCTATCAAGAAAATTGGAGTTTAGGCTACGATCTACAACTGATTTTTAAAACAATTTTGATTCTCTTTCAAAAAAACAGTGGTGCCTTCTGAAGTCTTAAATTCCCCTTCTTTCCCCCTCCAATTCCATCTACAAGTCTGGACGGAATTGGCAGCTCTAATCCCAGTCCTACAATGGTTTGAATCCCACGGCCGCTCTTTTCTACCTGACTTGGTGCTTTGGCAGTGTAAGGTGGCTTTAGCAGAAGGATTTACTAATACTGTCCGTTACGCTCACCAACATTTACCACCGACCACACCGATCGATCTAGAATTAACTTTACAGTCCCATTCTCTAGAAATAAGAATATGGGATCACGGTCAACCTTTTGATCTGCAAGCAAAACTTGATTCTCTACAACAACATCCCCTCGCACCTTTGGAAATGGAAAGCGATCGAGGATTACTTTTGATGCGTTCTCTTACTGATACTTTACAATATATCCGCACTGGCGAAGGGAGAAACTGTTTAATTCTCCAGAAAAGTTTTTAAGTCAATTTATCCCCTGCTAGAAACTACGTCAATGGTACAGTTTTCCAGACGAGAAAAAAGAATTATGCCACCACCCACACCCCACACAAGGGTGGGAAGATGTCCGGAGGGTGCTTTGAGAGAGAAAGTAATTTGATCGTAGTACAACCACTTGTTATTAACTCGCCAACCGACTTTTGACCCGAAAGCGTTCCATTTTTGTTGATCATAATTGCCGCTTCCTCCCAAACTTTCATAGATTTTTTTCTGAACAGATATACCAAATTTTCCCTGACTATATTGTAACCAGAGTTGATTGATAGTGGCTAAATCTTCACAGGGAAAGTTATCTATATCTTCTATCTTAAGATATTTTTCTTTAGTTCGATCGGCAACTTTTAAGAATAGATTAGCCGTTTCTTGATCTGCTTCTTGCCATTTTTCTTGCGCTAATAAACCCCGCAGATTGGTGTAATCAATTGCCTTGGCACTTTTGAGGTTAATTTCCTCCCTGGTGGCAACTGGAAAAACTGGCAAAACCGTTTCTTGAATTGTGGCCTGTGATCGGGGTTTTGGCGGAATCACGACGGCTAATTTTACCGCTAACTCTTGCAGGATTTCCCCGGCTGATTGATAACGTTTTTTGGTGCCAAATTCAATTAATTTATCTAAAATTTCACCTAATTCAACACTAACAGGATTATTAATCAGGTGCTGTCTCCATACCCATTCATGTTCTCTCACATCGAATAATTCAAAGGGAGATATTCCCGTTAATAAATAGATACAAGTGACTCCCAAACTATATAAATCACTGCTATTAATTGCTTTGCCATTACTTTGTTCTGGGGCGATATATCCCGCCGAACCGATCACTGTTCCTGTCAGGGAAAGATTAGCAATAGTCATAAATTTAGAGGCACCAAAATCCACTAAAATTAGTTTATTATCGCTGCGTCTCCTAATTATATTAGCAGGTTTAATATCTCGATGAATGACTCTTTTAGCATGGATAAAATCAAGAATTGGCAAAATTTCTAATAAAAGATGTTTGATCTTTTCTTCATTGAAAACTCCCTCGCTTTGTAATTCTTGTTCTAGATTTTCTCCCTCAATATATTCTTGAACAAGATATTGTCGCCCATCATTGCTGGTAAAATAGGCATAGAGGGAGGGAATTTGTGGGTGTTGACCGAGATTATCTAAACTAATCGCTTCTTCTTTAAATAATTCCGCAGCTTTCTTGAGAGCATTACTACCTTGAGCGCTAGGAAAAAATTGTTTAATCACACAATAGGGTTGAGAAGGTTTATCCTCATCAATTGCTTGAAAAGTTTTACCAAAACCTCCTTGACCAATTAATTTTATGGCACGATAACGATCTTTGAGTAATAATTGGAAGCGACATTTTTGACAAAATTTATCCGTAGTATCATTGTTATATAGACAATCGGGATTAAGACATAAACTCATGGCTAGTTTAAAGAGGGATAGGGAAGATGTTTCAGTGAGCAGTAAACAGTGAACAGTAATCAGTAAACAGTGATCAGTAAACAGTGAACTGATAACTGATAAGTAGGGAGGCACAATTATTTGTAGGATGGGTTATCGCACTTCGTAACCTGAGCGGGTGTTGGGTTTCATGCTTCAACCCAACCTACGTTCATCTTATATTTAATTCCACCCACTCACTTAACTGATAACTGATAACTGATAACTGATAACTGATAGCTAAATCGAGGTTTCTTCCTCTAGCCAAATTTCTGGCTGTTGATTTAATAAAAGCTGGGCTGCCTCTAACATATCATCAACAATATCGCGCAAATCTTCCTTATTATCGATATAAGCTTTTAACGCGTCCATCGGATCTAATTGATTACCCACCCCTAATTCCGGTAAACGGGGACGGGTTAATTGACTTATTAACTCCGCCCGAATACTATAGCTATGGGCAGGTTTTAACGCCTCATCAAGCTGATTGGTGTTGATTAGTTCTAATTGCTCACTGCGAATTTTATAAACTAAGCGGATAACTGCTTCCTGAATATCGTGTTTTTTGAGAGCTTTTAGCAATTCTTTTTGAGGGTTTTCTGCCTCAGAAACATCCACTTCGATGGAACGGAAAGTACGCACGGGTAAAGGACAAAATTCCCATTTAACCTCTCCTTTAGCCACTTCTATTAAGACATAGCCCTTATCTTCTTTTTCCTCGCTAAAATCCACTCGATCGATGCTCCCCGGATAGACAATAGGCGGATCATTGCTAGGATTAAGATTTTGGTGTTTGTGAACATGACCGAGGGCAACATACTCGAATTGTGGACGATTTAGCAACGATAAAGGCACAGTAAAACCTTTACCAACCGCTAAAAATCTTTCTGCTCCTAAACTAGCTCGATCGGCCATTAAATGGGCTAATAAAACTGTTGGTACTCTTGTATCTAATTGGCGAATTTCTCCTTCTAAAACCGGTTCCAAACGGTTAATTAATAATTCATTTACCCCACTCAAGGATAAACCCTCGGTTTCGGGACGGGTTAAGAGAGTGGCGCGGGTTAACCAGGGTAAAGTAATTACTTGGATATCGCCGTTGCGGGTGGTGATGCGATGGGTGGTCAGGCGATCGCCAACAATAAACCCCGGCACCGCTAAGGTACGATAGATGGAAAGACTCACACCGCCATTACCCTGAGAATGTTGATCGTGATTACCCACTAATAACACCGTCGGGATATTAGCATCGGCAAGACGACGGAATTGACTGGCAAAAGCTTCGTGAACAAAAGGAGGAGGAGTGGCATCGGGAAAGGCATCTCCCCCAAAAAGCACTAGATCCACAGGGGTGGCAATAGCCCGATCGATACAGAGGCTCAAACTGCCCATAAAATCCTCTAAACGAGTATTTAATCCCGTTTTTGGATTTAAACGTCCATGGGAAAAACCGCTCCCCATGTGAATATCCGATAAGTGCAGTATTTTAATCATAGTAAAGGAAAAACAGGCGCAATTAAGTACACCTGTTCAGGATTATTTTCCTAATTTTTTATCGCCATCTTGACGACGGCGATCGCGCCATTCCGTAGTCGTCAGGTAGAGAATGCCACCACTGACGATAACGAGGAGAATTAAGGCGACTAGAAAGAGAGTGTTAAGAATCAGGGATGTTTCCATGGTATCTATAGATTACCTAGAAACCGTTACGACCCCAAACCACCATGGCGATCGACCAAGTGAAAAGGGCGAGAATGCTAACCCAACCAAGTGTCAAAATATCCATAATTGCCTTTGTTAAACGAATTACTTAGGAGATAACTACTCAATTTTTGACACTCTCCGCCCTAAAAGTGCGGAGATTCTTGGGCTGAATCTTGCCGCTACTAGCAAAGCTAATTTTGGTCTTACAGTTTCATGTCTAGTCCGACTACACCTACAAGGTAAGCACTCTTAAAGACTACTCCCCAAGCGTAAATTTCTGTGTGTCCCACAGTATTTAATTGTTTTTCGCTCTTACCATGTGGACTTACGATGAAAGCTTTTGTACCAGTGATGGTTAGAGATTTAGGGATTACGGAGTGTCGCTTGTTTCCTGCGTTCCCAAAGTCAACGACTCAATTTAATGCTAACATAAAGTCGCCCTAAAGGGCGAGGTTTTCAACCCAAATTTTCGATAATACTTCATCAGTGACTCCGTTTTAGAGAGGCGATCGTGCAAATTACGCTCAAGGAAAGAATCGAATCCATACAGGTGGGGAGTATCTCGGCGCTGGCTTTCCTGGTTCCCTATCTGCTATTTTTAACTGTTGATCGACTATTTTTAGGGGAATCGATCACATTAATTGGCGCTTTTGTCAAGATATCCGGGGCGATAATTAGCGGGTTTCTCTTTGGTGTCACCTATCGTTATGTCGTCCGCAACGATGATAATCCCCATCTCAAAGATGGTACAGTGGCAGCTTTTGCCCTAGTCCGCGGCCTAGTTCCCCTACAATTATCCACAGACTTGATCGCTGACGCTTGGCAATTAAGTCTCTTTCTGGGAGAGAGCTTTATCTGTTTTTTATCCTGTCGTCTGCTCTTAGAGTTGACTAAGCTGCGTCAATAACCGACTCAGTTATCAGTTATCAGTTATCAGTTATCAGTTATCAGTTATCAGTTATCAGTTATCAGTTATCAGGCTCTTCTGGTTTCTGTGTGGAAACGAGGTCTATACTGATAGTTTCTTCGACAAAATAGTCCTAAAAGTGTTACCCGATAAGCATTTCACGATTCCATAAGCAAAAATTATCACACAAAGTCGAGAAGAGCCGTTATCAGTTATCAGTTATCAGTTATCAGTCATCAGATTTAAGTTTTCAGTGAATAGTATTAAGCGACAAGCTCGGAGCTGCTTTTTTACTGTTTACTGATCACTGTTTACTGATTACTGTTTACTGTTTACTGTTTACTGATCACTGATCACTGAAACATCACCCCACACCCTATGGCTATTTGTATTCCCGTTAATTTACCCGATCGCTCCTATAATATTCTGATCGAGAAGGGCAGTTTAGCCAATCTCGGTGCAGAAATGAGCCGGTTAAACTTAGGTAAAAAGGTTTTATTGGTTTCTAATCCCGAAATTTTTGACTATTACGGACATACAGCCGTTAATTCTCTAGAAAAAGCGGGATTTACCGTTTTTACACATCTGATCCCCGCCGGCGAAAATTATAAAACCCTCGATTCGATCGCCCAAGTTTATGATACTGCCCTCGCTCACCGGTTGGAACGTTCCTCGACTATGGTTGCCCTCGGTGGTGGTGTGATCGGGGATATGACGGGATTTGCGGCAGCCACATGGTTACGGGGTGTTAATTTTGTCCAAGTTCCCACCACCCTCTTAGCCATGGTAGATGCTTCCATCGGGGGTAAAACTGGTGTCAATCATCCCCAGGGCAAAAATCTGATCGGGGCGTTTTATCAACCGAAATTAGTTCTGATCGATCCTAGCGTCCTTAAAAGCCTACCGGTACGAGAATTTCGGGCAGGAATGGCAGAAGTGATTAAATATGGTGTAATTTGGGATGCTGAGTTATTTCAACAGTTAGAAGACTCGGACAATTTAGCTAGTTTTTCTCAGATTGATGGCGAGCTATTGCAAACAATTATTACAAAGTCTTGCCAAGCTAAAGCAGATGTGGTATGCACAGACGAAAAAGAAGCGGGTTTGCGGGCGATCTTAAACTATGGTCACACGATCGCCCACGGCATTGAAAGTTTAACCGGATATACTAAGATTAACCACGGGGAAGCGGTGGCGATGGGGATGGTGGCGGCAGGTGCGATCGCTGTTAAACTGGGAATGTGGACGGAAGCGGAAAATCAACGACAAACGGCGTTAATTGCCAAAGCTGGCTTAGAAACACAAATTCCGCCCTTAAACCCCGACCAGATGATCGAGACGCTTACTGCCGATAAAAAGGTCAAAGATGGCAAAGTTAGATTTATTTTACCAACGGCAATCGGCCAAGTCACCATTAGCGATCGAGTTACTCCCTCCATGGTGCGGGAGGTGTTATCCCCAACCAAATCCGAGCAATAGACGTTTTTTCAATTAAGGAATGCTCCCAATATGACGACTGACTCAATACAAGTTACTGCTGAAGAAATTGTCCAGTTTCGCGCTGAATTAGCGGATAATTCAAGGGCGATTGCTGCTTTGGATGCGATTGAAGAATGCGAAGGTTATCTTGAGGATGCTGTACCCGCAGGTTTTTGCACTTGACAAGATCGGCGATCGCATTATAATGGAGAAAATTAGTTTCAGTTTTAACAATAGCACTATGGACAATACAACTCAGTTAACACCAGAAGAAATTCAACACTATCGGCAGCAATTTAAGGATTATTCTGAAGCTTTGGATGCTTTAGACTTAATTGCAGAAACAGACGGCGATTTAATTAAATCTGCTGGTTTATTGGCAACGGAAACAGGTGTAGAGATTCCTACTAGAGCAGGGGAAGAGGATAATATTCTAGATAAATTAGCTAAAAAATGCCGTTCTGTTGTGTGTGATGATGATTTTATAAATGATCTCATGAAAGATTTACTAACTGTAGCAGTAGCAACGTTAGCGGCGGGGGGACAAATCCCAGTATCAGTAGCAACTTCTGTTGTTATTTATTTGGCGAAAAAGGGGATCAAACAATGGTGTCAATCTAATGCTTAATTCTATTGTCCAGATGCTATGAATGCAGCCCAATAGGAGGGATTTTTAAAGGGATATTCTTCAGGATTTTGTACTAAGAATTGACGGGCTGATTCTTTATAGGATTTAGCTTGTCTTGGCTTATTAGAATAGAGTTTATCTATTATTGAATCTGTTTCTAAAATAAATTGTTGACTTGTCAAATTCTTCAACCAATTTTGTGCCATTTTCAAAGCAACGGGGACAGAAATTTGCTGAGTTTTATCTAATAAAATTTCATAGAATTTCATCATCAAAAATGAGGTAGATAAATCGCTAACTTTCCATAAACTACTGACAACGCTGGGACTTCCGGCAAATAGAAAACCACTGGGTAAACCGATATATTCATCGCTGATAGAGTTTAAATCAATCATGCCAGTTTCGCAAGCGGAAAGGGTGATAAGGCGGCATTTATTCAAGCGCAGTTCAAAGATTTCGCCTAATGTTAGGGGTTCCTTATTGGCTAAGAATAAGGCGGATTCAAGGGGATTATCGGGGTTAAAGCTTCCATGACAGGAGAAGTGATAACAGTGGTTATCTGAGGATTTGAGATGGGGAAGAACAGCGTTTTTAGTGGCGTTATCTTTAGCGATAACTTGAGGTTCAGTAAAGAAAGTTGAGAGGATATTAACTTCTAAGTCGGTGTAAAATAAGTCTTTGGTGGGGTTTTGAATTGCGAAGAGTTTATTAAAGTCGGAATGGTGAAAAGTTTGGGAGATTTTTTGCAAGATTTGACAACTAGGGGCATATTGTACACACTTGGGAAATAAATCTTGTAATTCTGATCCCCCCGTTGCCGACTCCCCCCTTTTTAAGGGGGGTTGGGGGGGATCAACAGGTAAGGCGTGTAAGGGTAAGTTATGTAGATACGTATGCGGGATAATAATTAAGCGTTGACAAGTTTCGGGAATGAGGGCAAGAATATCATTAATATGTAGAATATCGGCAAAGTTCTTCAGTAAGTTAGGAAGTTGTTGTTTCCACAGATCGTTTATGTTATGTCTGTAATTATTGTAAAGCTTTAGGTAATTGAGGACTGTATTAAATAATTGATTTCTATCTTCTTCGGAAGATTGCCAAACTTTAACCTCTCTATCAGCAGATATGACAAAAGCGAGTATTTTTTCTCCTGTAATATACCATTGAAGCAAAAAGGTTTCAGAATCAGTTAATGATTGAATTTCTGCAAATGGGATCGGTTCAACTTTTTGAGTGAGGCTAAAGAGAGGATCTTTAATTTCTCTTGCAATAAAATTATCTAAATCTTGTTGATATTCCTTCAGATAACTGTGATCTTGAACGTAGGGAGTTAGGTTATCACTACGCATTAAATTCTGGTTAATGCTTTGATGTTGTAAGCGGATTTGCTCGTTAACAACTCGTTGTTTTAATTCATTTAATTGGGCGATAATTTCTTGACTAACGCCTTGGGGGTGTAGATTTTTCTGGGTGATTAATTCCACCAGATTACGCCCTTTACTGCGTTCAATATATTCTAAAGCTTTCTCAGGCTGATTGAGATTAAGATAAGCTCGTACGATGCGATGGAAAACACCAATGGCATTGGATAAAACCTCTTGACGACTTTGGGGGTTTAATGCTTCTAATCGAGCATTTTCAACGGCTTCAATGGCGATATGATAGGCTTCTACAGCAGGTTGCCATTGATTTTCAACATAATGTAAATTCGCTAAATTACTGGCAAATTCTAAACAATCAAGAGGAGCAGATTCTTTTGTGTAGATTGTTAAAGCATTATGATATGAGGCGATCGCCCTTTCTAAATTCTCAGCTTTCTCCCCTCTGATTCTGTTACGGTAAGCTACAGCGAGATTATTTTGTATTCTTGCCCAATCCTGGGGAAAAGCCTCAAAAGTACAAACTTTCAAGGCTTCCGTTAAACCGGCGATCGTCCTTTCTAAATTTTCAGCTTTCTCCCCTCTGATTCTGTACAGGTAAGCACTAGCAAGATTATTCTGTGTCAATGCCCATTCTTGGGGGAAAGCGTCAAAAGTATAAACTTTCAAGGCTTCATGGCAAGCGGTGATAGCCCTTTCTAAATTCTCGGCTTTCTCCCCTCTGATTCTGTCACTGTAAGCAGTAGCGAGATTATTCTGTGTACCTGCCCATTCTTGGGGAAATGCGTCAAAAGTACAAACTTTCAAGGCCTCATTGCAAGCGGCGATCGCTCTTTCTAAATTCTCGGCTTTCTCCCCTCTGATTCTGTCACTGTAAGCAGTAGCAAGATTATTCTGTGTCATCGCCCAATCTTGAGGAAATGCCTCAAAAGTATAAACTTTCAAGGCTTCCTTGTAAGCATCGATCGCTCTTTCTAAATTCTCAGCTTTCTCCCCTCTAATTCTGTTACTGTAAGCGGTAGCGAGAACATTCTGTGTATCTGCCCAATCTTGGGGAAATGCGTCAAAAGAATAAACTTTTAAGGCTTCTTGGCAAGCGGTGATCGCCATTTCTAAATTCTCAGCACTATCACCTTTGATTCTGTCGCAACAAGCATTAGCAAGAAATTTCTGTGATCTTGCCCATTCCTGAGGAAAAGCGTTAAATGTATACACTTTCAAAGCTCTATAGAGCCTGGTGATACCCTTTTCTATATTCTCAGCTTTCTCCCCTCTGATTCTGTACAGGTAAGCGGCAGCGAGATTATGCTGTGTCAATGCCCATTCTTGGGGAAAAGCCTCAAAAGTATATACTTTCAAGGCTTCATGGCAAGCGACGATCGCCTTTTCTAGGCTCTCGGCTTTCTCCCCTCTGATTCGGTAAATGTAAGCGATAGCAAGATTATTTTGTGTCAATGCCCATTCTTGGGGAAAAGCCTCAAAAGTATATACTTTCAAGGCTTCATGGCAAGCGGCGATCGCCCTTTCTAAGCTCTCGGCTCTTTCCCCTCTGATTCTGTAACAGTAAGCAGTAGCAAGATTATGCTGTGCCATTGCCCAATCTTGAGGAAATGCCTCAAAAGTATATACTTTCAAAGCTTCATGGCAAGCGGCGATCGTCCTTTCTAAATTCTCTGCTTTTTCCCCTCTGATTCTGTCACCGTAAGCAGTGGCGAGATTGTTCTGTGTCCTTGCCCATTCTTGGGGAAATGCGTCAAAACTATAAACTTTCAAGGCTTCCGTGAAACCGGTGATAGCCCTTTCTAAATTCTCTGCTTTCTCTCCTCTGATTCTGCGACGATAAGCACCAGCGAGATTGTTCTGTGTCCTTGCCCATTCTTGGGGAAATGCGTCAAAACTATAAACTTTCAAGGCTTCCGTGAAACCGGTGATAGCCCTTTCTAAATTTTCGGCTTTCTCTCCTCTGATTCTGTCAGTATAAGCACCAGCGAGATTATTCTGTGTCAATGCCCATTCTTGGGGAAATGCCTCAAAAGTTAACACCTTCAAGGCTTCATGGCAAGCGGCGATCGCCCTTTCTAAATTTTCGGCTTTCTCCCCTCTGATTCGGTAAATGTAAGCGGTAGCGAGACTATTCTGCGTCCCTGCCCAATTTTGGGGAAATGCCTCAAAAGTTACGATCGTTAAGGCAATTTCACAACCATCAATCGCAATTTCTTGGTTGACAGCGATGTCGCCGAGGGGAAATTGTGTAATAAAGTTACTGAAAGTGACAATATCAACAGCGACGAAATATGCCTGCTTAGGATTGGCTTGCGTTAATGTCTTCCTTGCCCAACTGTCTAGGATTTGTGCTAAATTATCATCTAACTTATCAAGATTCTGCGCCCAGAAGGGATAAATTACTTGAGGATTAGGATTTTCGGATATTCTTTGCAATGAATCCATTAAGAAATTGAGATAGTCTTGTTGGTTGGGTATTTCAATGTCAAGAGTGACTCCTTGTGAAGGTTGATATATGGAACGAGAGGCAGACGATCGGTTAAACGATTCTATTCTCCGTCTAAATGAAGGAAAGATAAGCGTTAAGATTCCCAAAGGAATACCAATAAAGATAATAGACAGGAGAATTATAAAACTTCTGCCGAGCTTGTATATTAGCTTTCCTATAATAGGAATTAACTGACTACGCCTTTTTTTAATGGGTTCTTGTTGTTTTATAGGTTCTTGCTGTTTTATAGGTTCTTGCTGTTTTATCGTTTGATTTTGAGAAGGAGGAGTTCTATTTGTTCCTTGCGCTACAAATTCCCAATCATCACCCTGCTGCTGACAAAATCCCAAAATATCCTCAGCTTCTATTGCTTCAACACTCGGTACAGGAAAATTCTGCTCCCCTAATTGTCGTGCGAAAGTAGCCGCATCTTCTTGAGACTCAAACAGTAATATTTTGTGATTATCATCTACACTTATAGTATGAATACCCTCATCATCTGTTCCCACATTGTAAAGCAGAACATAAACAGTTTGAGGTAACTGATTAGAGGGTTGATGCTGAAAATACCGATTCAAAGAAACAGTTAAATCTTTCGGATTGACCTGTAAATTTTGTAAAATTATCGCTGTACTTTCTCCTTGCTGAAAAATCCCAATCAGTAAATGCTCTGTATCAATAGATTCACTCCCTAATTTATCAGCAAATGATAATGCACTGTTTAAAACGAGTTTTGCCGACTCTGTAAAAGGAATATCTACAGGATTCATTTCTGGACTAATTCCTGAACCCCTTCCTAGAATTTTTTCAACTTCAATCCGAGCATTTTTTAGTGTTATTCCCTGCTGTCTTAAAACTTGTGATGCAATTCCTGTTGCTTCACCGATTAACCCTAAAAATATAAACTCCACCCCTACAAAATTAAGCCCCAAGCGACACGCTTCCTCCTGCGCTATCATAATTACCTTAATCGCTTGGTCTGTGAACCGTTCAAACATAATTTAGACTCCTTATCACTTCTAAACCACGAAACTTATCAGAACTACAACACCTTGATTCGCCATTCCGCAAAAAATTGGACATAATTGAATGAGGACTATGATTGTTAGGATTATGGCGCGATTATTACAATTATATCCCAGAGATGATAGGCAAAAACAATCATAGTCAGTCAAATAATCAAAAAAAATCATAGTTTAGACAGGATTGGGTGCGTTGTTCGTTCATGGGTTGAGAGAGGGTTGAACAGGATTATTCTTGATTATATTGAAAAAAAAGGAATTTTGCCTAAATCATGAATCATTTAAGAATCTCAATGTTAAGATAAAATGAGAAAACTAACTAGGATAAATACCATCATGACAACACCAACTCAACAAATGCAATTTCAACCGATTTTTGTTGAAGGGGATGAAACCGAAATTATTCCTCCTGAAGACATTGCCGAAAGTGACGCAGCTTGGCAAGATTATTTAACAGGAAAAGATCAGGGAATCTCTTTAGAAGAACTTGAACAAGACTTATGGGGAGAAAACCTTGAGTGAGTGGCGTTTTCTTATTTTAAAACCTGCCCAACGCTATCTAAAACGGTTGTCTAAAACTGATCAAGAGCGTATTATTAAAGGATTGAAATCTTTATTAACCAACTCTGAAAATGCGGATATTAAGCCCCTTAAAGGAAGACCAGAATTAAGATTATGAATAGGAGATTATCGCTGTTTATTTTTTATAGATCAAGAAAATCGAATTTATATTATTACTCAGATTGGTACTCGCGGAGATATTTACAAAAAATAAAATAAATCTTTCACTCTATCCCCTATCAACTCCTAATTTTCCTGTAATATTCTGGATTCATCGCCATCATTGCAGGATAATAGCTGATTAATGAGGTTTAGATAAGCTTGGGTGCGTTGTTCGTTCATTGTCTGTACTATGATTTTTGTGATTATATTTATGATTGAGGAAAGGGAAGAATAATATAGCGAATGACCGTTCCTAGTAAAGCCGTTCCCAAAATTCCAATTAATGTCCAAATTTGTGCTTTTTGAGAGCCTTTTATTTCCTTTGTATCATCTTTTAAACTTTCAATATCTTTTTCTAAACCATCGACTTTTTCCTCTAATCTAGCTTGTCCAATTTCTAGACTATTCAGACGATTATCAAGTTTTTCTAGTTTCTGATTAATTTCACCTAAAATTTCTTTCAGATCTTGTTCAATCGTAATTGACATCTGATGATTCTCCTGATAATGATGGTTATCAGTATTATTGTATATTTTGTCTCAAGTGCTTGTCAACGATTACGCCTCATTTTCCCTTCCTGCTTCCCTGTATTGTTGCGCTACGGCTACCATTACCTCAACCAACCCCCGATCCAACAATTCCTGATTTTTCTGTAATATTTGGGGTTCATCGCCATCATTGCAGGATAATAGCTGATTAATGAGGTTTAGGTATGTTTGGGTGCGTTGTTCATTCATAGCGTTGTAAATGGTGGCGGTTAATTCAGTTATAAGCGATTCATCGGCAATCATCAAGAGTTGGGGATTGGTGGTAAGGTTGTCAGAAAAGCGATCGCGCTGTAAGTTACAATTACGATAATTAAGCAACTTCAAGTTCATAATGTAAAACAAGTAACTCATCTTCTTTTAAAAGAGCTATAGCATATTCCCGTCCTTGATTATCAGAAAATTCCACCAAATATTGCTTTTCTCCGTTTCGTTCATATACTTCCACTACCGTTCCAACTTGTCCACTTGGTAAGCTTTCTATAGACTCATATTCTGGTTCAACTAAAGTTAATCTTTCCTTAGTAACAGGATTGGTAATAGCCACAGTATCTAAAATTAAAATATTTTTCATATATTGTCACCTAATAAATGCAGAAATAAGACGAGGATTAGAATTAGTCGAAGTGAGTTCCCAAATAGTCCGAAGTTGCATTCCTTGCCGATCTGGTATAGTCCAATCTACCTTAAACTGTTGACCAAATTCTGTCTGTGCTTGCTGAACGACTTCACCTTCAATTGCTGCTAGTTGAATCATTGATAGTAATAATTCAGCATTTTCTTGAGTTATTCCTAAACGGGACTTGAAAACTCTAGCTTTGTTTTTACCGCTAGAATGTTCTGGATTTAAACAATATTTGATTAACTTTTCCATAGCAATTTCTGCCTGTTCTCCGTTAGGTAATTTCATGTCTTTACAGTATCATTTGAACTAAGGTGCCTGAGGACTATGATTAAGGATTACCTGAAATAACGAATCTACCAACTGCTACTAAAAAACCTCCCACCGCAGTAATTAAAATACCAATTATTGTCCAAATTTGCGCTTGTTGTGATCTTTTAATTTCTTTTACATCTTCCTTAACAGAATTTATTTCTCCTCTTACAAAATTTATTTCTCCTCTTACAGAATTTATTTCTACTTTTAATACTTGTCTTTCGCCTTTAGCTTCTGTTAGCTGAATTTTTATATCTGTAACATCTTTTTGGACATTTTCTAGTTTTTGACTAATTTCTGTTAGAATTTTTTCAAGACTTTGTTCAATCATCACTGACATTTATTTTCTCCCCTAATCAGAAAGATTATTAATCATTATAGTCGATATTCAGAGAATTATTATCCTTCCTGCATCCCTGAATTTCGAGGCACTTACTGCCGATAAAAAGGTCAAAGATGACAAAGATTAGATTTATTTTACCCACGGCGATCGGGAAAGTAACCATTAGCGATCGAGTTACCTCCCCCATGGTAAGAGAAGTTTTACCCCCAACCAAATCCGGGCAATAGACGTTTTTTCAATTGTTGCATCGCTTGTTCCGTAACATCCCGGTATTTTAAATCTCCCACGAGAATACGTCCCATCAGTTGACCGGCGATCGGGCGTTTAACCGCGATATTATAGGCGATTTGGGTAAATTGATAGAATAAACCGGCTAATTTGGCCGCTAAAGCCATATCTTCCCCCCATTCTTCCCGAATTATCCGACTATAGTTCGCTAAAGCGCGATTATCTCCGGCTAAAGCTCGATCGATCGCCTCGGCTGCCTTAACTCCCGTCAAAATTGCCGGACGGATACCCTCACCGATGAGAGGATCGAGAATACCCGCCGCTTCTCCTGTAATTAAGGCATTTTGGGCGTGTAGCGGTTGATTTCCGTTCCAAAGGGCTAAAGCATACTCACTATAGCGATAATCCTCTAAATTCCAGCCTTTTTGACGGGCATAATTTAACAGTTGTTTTTTCAGATCCTCGGATTTGATGCTGCCCTTAAAACAAGCACCGCTAATTGTGTAACCATTAGACTTGGGAAAAGCCCAGATATAGCCATTTTTTAGGGAACCAAAATCAAAAAAAGCTTTTTGAGGTGGAATAGTCGCTTCTGCGTTAGTAATTTCTAGAGTAGCACCGATCGCTTCGTTTTTCGCTGGTAATCCTAACCAGCGACTGGTATTGCCCCTAACACCATCGGCAGCAATCAGATATTTACCTGAAAATGTTCCTTGGGATGTGGTAACTTGCCAGTGATCTTGAACGAATTTGATCTGGGTAACTTCGCTGTTATCTTGGATGGTTGCCCCGACTGCGATCGCCTGTTGCCCTAAAAAATCATCGAAACGATCCCTTTGTACCATCCACATCGGTTCTAGCATATTTAACTTAGTGGTGACGGTATCCCCCTGTTTCCAAGTAAACTGTACTTGCGTGACGGTATTCTCGATCACGGGGGTAAAGTCAAAATCAAACCATTGCTTAATTGCCGGGGATACCCCCCCACCACAGGGTTTATAACGGGGTAATTTCGCCTTATCTAGGATCAGGATCGATCTCCCCCTTTTAGCTAGATGATAACCCGCCGTCGCTCCTGCTGGCCCCGCACCGATGATAATACAGTCAAACATTTGTACTAATTTAAGTCGTTGAACAAATTTATAGACAATTTACGCTATTTTGGGCAACTTATGTTTAGTCTGGTGACGCGAAGACGGCATTTTCAGCTTTCTTGTCCCTTCCTCAGGCAGTTGAGCTTGCCTCTATACTTTCTAGCTGATTTATCCCCCAATTTCCCAGAGAACCTAATCTCTGGCTTTTTTGGCTAATTGATCAATTATCTTCACCTGATCAATCGTATAATCAAAAAAACTATAACGGCTCGATTATGTCATGAAAATTGTTTCTATTAAAATAAAAAACTATCGTATGTTTAAAAATATACACATAAGAGATATTCCTCCTTTTTGCGTGATTATTGGAGCTAATGGTACAGGAAAATCTACCCTATTTGATATTTTTGGTTTTCTGCGAGATGCTCTCAAAAATAACATTCGCCAAGCCTTACAAATTCTGGGCGGTTATAAAGAAGTTATTACCAGAGGTCAAGAAAAAGAAGATATTGAAATCGAGCTGCAATTTCGGATGAAAATCTCAGATACAGAACGTCTGGTTACTTATATACTCAGAATTGGACAAGAGGAAAATCGCCCCATGATCAAACGCGAAATACTTCGCTATAAACGGGGTGAACACGGTGCGCCTTTTCATTTTTTAGATTTTCAACGCGGTCAAGGATATGCTATCACCAACGAAGAAGATTTTAGTAAACCGGATAAAGAACTCGATCGAGAAGAACAACAGCTAGAATCTAACGATATACTAGCGCTCAAAGGATTAGGACAATTTCAACGTTTTAAAGCCGCTACTGCTTTTCGTTCTCTGATTGAAAATTGGCACATTTCCGACTTTCACATTAGCGAAGCTAGAGGAAGTAAAGAAATATCTTACGCTGAACACTTATCCCCCACGGGTGATAATATGGCAACAGTTGCCCAATATATTTATCAACAATATCCCTAAATTTTTCAGCAAATTCTCGAAAGAATGAAACAACGAGTTCCGGGTATTTCCTCTGTGGAAGCCAAAGAAACCGAAGACGGTCGCTTGATTTTACGTTTTCAAGATCAAGCATTTAAAGACCCTTTTATTGATCGCTATGTTTCTGACGGGACTATGAAAATGTTCGCTTATTTAATATTACTATTCGATCCCAATCCTCATCCCCTACTCTGTGTCGAAGAACCAGAAAACCAACTTTATCCTACTTTATTAAAAGAACTAGCCGAAGAATTCGCCCACTATAGCGATCAGGGGGGTCAGGTATTTGTTTCTAGCCACTCTCCCGATTTTATCAATGCGGTTCCACTAGCTAGTATTTTCTGGCTAATTAAATCCCAAGGTATCACCCAAATCCATAGGGCTACCGATAGCGAAATCCTCAAAAACTTAGTAGCAGAAGGCGATTTACCCGGCTATCTTTGGAATCAAGGCTGGTTTGAAGGAGTAGCACCATAATGAACTATGATATCGTATTTTTGCTAGAAGAGTCATCTATAGAAAATGTGTTAAACGAACTTTTACCTAAACTTATTCACCCAGAAATCAGCTATATATGTATTAGTCATCAAGGTAAACAAGACCTAGCCAAATCTATTCCTATAAAACTCAAAGCTTTCAAGAAATCTAGTCCCAAGACCAAATTTATTATTGTTCACGATCAGGATTCCCACGATTGTCAAAAACTCAAAAAGGAACTAGGAGAAATTTGTAAAAATGCCAGTGATGCTCAAGTATTAATTCGGATTATTTGTCATGAATTAGAATCTTGGTTTCTGGGAGATTTAGCAGCGGTGGCCAAGTCGTTTAATTTAAATAGTCTCGGACAAAAACAAAATAAAAGTAAATACAGAGAACCGGACCTGCTTAACTCGGCCAAACAAGAACTACAAAAGCTAGTGAAAGAGTATTATGCGGGAACCCACTCTAAACAGATTGCCCCCCATCTTTCCCTAACTGAAAATAAATCCCGTAGTTTTCAAACTTTTATCCAAGGTATCAAAAATGTTGTGGAAATGATACAACGCCCCAATCCGAACCCGAACTAAAATAGACCTGGATATAATATAATTAAAAGCCTGTAAGCTCCTAACTAGGGTGATAATTTCTATCGATAATATTTTTGTGCCTAAAAATATTCCCCCCGGCAGAACCGAGGGGAAAGTGGCAAAAAAACTGCTAGATTAGCAGTTTAAGGCTAAGTCTTGGGATTCTTTTTTCAAGAGATTAACGAGGGTTTCGTCACCATTCTCTTGAGCGATTTGTAAACGACGTTCCAGACGACGACGAATATTGTTCAGATGGATGCTAGAAAGGGTTTCCTCTTGGACAACAACAGGGGGTTTGACAACGGGCAACGGACAAGTGTTCGGGGCAACTTGCCCAGCAAGATGAGGACGGGTGCTGTAGGCAACTCCACGATACTGACGATGTAGTTTCGGCTCTAATTGGAGCATATGGCGAGGATAATGGTGATTCCAGTCTTGACCTCGGTATTTACCCCCGATATCTCCAGTCTTCATCTCCAAGGGGAGAGAATCCCTTTCGTACTTAAATCCTCGATAGGCTAACATCATATCACTGACTCCCTGCAATGCTTTAAAGTGACTTTAATCTCTCTTGTCGTCTCTATTTAGGGACAACAAATGACAAGATTTTATTTCTTATTCTGTATCTATTTTTACATTTTGTTAGGGAAATTGAAAAAACTTTATAAAAATTTAATATTTTCTAGTTGGCCATAGTATCCTTTTCCAGCTGGGTTTGGTCGCCCGCCAAATTAGCCTCTAGGGGTTTGAGGATTAATTTTGGTTGCTTGTCCTCATCGATGAGACGAATTTTAATTTGCGGGCCGGAGGCAGCCAAACGAACCACCATACCATCAACGACAGTGGTTTTCTCGATCGGTTTGCCATTGAGAAACGTCCCATTTGCCCCTAAATTTTCCAATTCCCAATCATCGTGATCATTACGGCGGATTTCTAAGTGCCGCCTCGAAACCACAGCACTATAGAGAACTACATGACTATCCACCGCCCTGCCGATGAGAATGGTTGATTGATCATTGTCAAATTGCCAATGTTGTAGGGGCGTGGCTTGACTGGGGTGTAAAAGAGTTAAAGTGATCACGGTGACTATTGGCGGCACGATAGGGGCGGTGGACAGGGTAAATCTTATTTGCTGTCAAGATTCATCCTTGCCATTAAGTCTTTAATCCTAGCAATGAATATCTCTAGTTAATTGACTAAGCCTTTTCTCCCTATTGTCTCATACTTTCCGTTCCCTCCGAACCGACCTCCCCCAGAAAATCTAGGCACTTCGCCCTAGTATCAATAGAACCGATGGGGAATGATTTCCCGATTTTGACCAATTTTTTAGCTCTTCAGGGATAAGATAGTGCTTATGCCACCTAAACATTCATCTATGAGCGGCTTTATCATCAAAATAATCTTGATATCGGCTTTGATTTCCCTGGGAATTAAATATCTTGCCCCTTTATTATCGATCGCTCCCAGTCCTCTTAACACTTTAATTCTGGTTTTTACTCCTTTTCTGCTCACGGTTTTTGCCCTCTGGAGACGGACAATAACTGATTAGGAATTTTTCTCCTTACTCATCATGACTTTTGGCAGCAGCCTCGGTTTAGTCCTGTTAGTCTTTTGTCTGTTGATTCTCTGGCAGATTCGACAGATTCTTTTATTATTATTGATGGCGATTCTTCTGGCTCAGATTTTAAATTTGGCTGTGACTTGGTGCCAGCGTCATCACCTCAAGCGTTCCCACGCCCTAATTATCACTCTTTTTGGGTTTTTTATTGGTATTATCGGTATTTTTGTGGGGATTATACCCGCTTTAGTCCAACAATTTCGCCAATTATTTAGTTTACTTCCCCAAGCTATAGAAAGACTCTGGGGACAAGTCCATAGTCTTGAGGATTATCTCGATCCTAGCCTGGCCACTGTCTTCCCAGACTTTAAAACGCTGCTGGCTCAATTACAACCCCTAATTAACCAAATTGCTGGCCGGGGTTTGAGCATTTTTTACGGTACTTTCGGCATTATCCTCAGCTTACTGCTAATTATTGCCCTGAGCTTGATGATTCTCGCCGATCCTGCCGCTTACCACCGTTGTTTTCTGCGTTTATTTCCCGCTTTCTACCGTTCTAGGGTACGATCAATCCTAGAACACTGCGATCGAGATTTAAAAGCTTGGCTGAAAGGGATTTTCTGTCATATGTTGATTATGACCTTGGGCAGTTGCCTAGGTCTATCCCTGATCGGCATTCCCCTTGCTTTTTCCCAATCTATTCTGGCAGGATTTCTCACCTTTATCCCCAACCTCGGGCCGGTTCTAAGCACGATTTTACCCTTTTCTATCGCCCTTCTGGAAGCTCCCTGGCAACCCTGGGCGGTTTTACTACTCTACAGCAGTATTTATCTGTTAATTCAATATTTCGACCATCATCCACCGCTGCCCATTTTAACAGTGCGGTCGCTCAAGCTCTTACCCGCTTTTACCCTGTTGGCCCAGTTGTTTTTTGCCTCGATTTTTGGCTTTTTAGGGCTATTTCTAGCGGTTCCCCTGACGCTTATCGGTCGTATTTGGCTCAAGGAAGCTTTGATCAAGGATATTCTCGATCATTGGCGCATCGGGGATAAGAAATTTTAAACTGGGGATCTAGGATTCGAACCTAGGAAATGGCGGGACCAAAACCCGCTGCCTTACCGCTTGGCTAATCCCCATTGGACAGACCTTTTTAATATTAGCATTTATCTCCCCGGTTTTGTCAAGAAGTTGATAAAAATTTTTTACTTCGGGTTTGCGGCAAAAAGTTTTTCGTGGGGGGAGGTTGTGGGGTGTGGGGTGTGGGGTTTAGGGTTTGGGGTGTAGGGTGTGGGGTGTGGGGTTTAGGGTTTAGGGTTTGGGGTAGGGTTGATTCATGAATCAACCCTACTATGAATCAACCCTGGGGTTTGGGGATTAAGGAGAAAAATCTATGGATAATACCGCACAAAACTGGTACATTGTCCGGGAAAATACCGGAATTTGTCAGATTATAGCCCTAGAAAACGGAAAAACCCCAGTTAGTGGTCAATACTGGGGTCCTTTTGCCGAGCGGGGAGAAGCGATCGCCCGTCGGGTGGGTTTAATTCGAGCGGGCAAATGTCAACCTATTGTTTAGCGGTATTGGTGGGCGTTTTCTTGCCTTCAGTGATTTCTTTTTCCAAGATTTCAAAAGCCTTCTTGAATTGAGGATCCTGGAAAGTTCCCACCCGATCCCGTTCCTGTTGGAGATTTTTGCCTTCTTCCTCGCTCAGTTCCGACTCCACATCCGGATGAATGCCATCTTTATTGATGTCGCGTCCGTCGGGGGTGAGATACTTGGCAATCGTCACCGCTAATCCGGAACCGTCACTAAGACTGCGTACCGATTGCACTAATCCCTTACCAAAGGTTTTCGTACCGACAATAACCGCCCGATCATGATCCTGTAAAGCTCCGGAGAGAATTTCACTGGCACTAGCGGAACCACCATCGACGAGAACAACTAGAGGTTTATTAGTCAAAGCTTGATTGTTGGCCCGTTGACGTTCCGTCACCCCTTTGCGATCGACCGTAGAGACAATTAAACCATCGGGTATCCACATCCGAGCGATTTCGATGCTGGCGTAGAGTAAACCGCCGGGGTTAGAACGCAGATCGAGAATATAACCTTTCACCTCTTCAGCTTCCAATTCGCGAATCGCTTGACTCATATCGCCACTAGCTTGGGCGCTAAATTGATTGAGACGGATATAACCAATTTTACCGATCGGGGTGTTTTCCGTGCGGGCCCGTACTGGGTGAATTTCAATTTTAGCCCGGGTAAGAGTCAATTCTTTCTTCTCCTCACCCCGTTGAATCGTGATCTTAACGCTTGTCCCCACTTTGCCGCGGATCATGCTCACCGCTTGATCGAGTTCCATGCCTGCGGTAGATTTACCATCGATAGCGATAATCACATCTTTGGGCAGCACACCAGCTTTAGAAGCGGGAGTACCTTCAATGGGTGAAACCACGACTAACTGCTTGGTTTTCTCATCTTTGGTCAGTTGAATCCCTACCCCGGTCAATTCTCCCGATGTATCGATCTTCATATTGTTAAACTCTTTGGGATCCATAAAACGGGTATAGGGATCATTGAGAGTTTTCAACATCTCACGGATAGCGGTGTATGCTTCCTCTTGATTTTTGTAGGAACGATTTAAATACTGATTGCGGATGGCGTTCCAGTCCGATTGATTAAAAGTGCCATCTAAATAAGTGCGGTTGATGATCTGCCAAACCTCATCAACGGTTTCCTTGGGACTTTCCTGAAAAAAAGCTTGACTTTGGGAGAGACGGAATCCCGCCCCCGTGACGGCGACGGTAGACAGGACCACTGCTGTAGCACCGAGAACAAGTCCGCGTTTGTTGATAACCATAGGTAATTTTCAGATAAATTAGGCTGTTCTTGCCGAAATGCTCTTTCTGGCTGACCGTCGAAATATCTTGGCAAAAAGGAGCGTTTAGGTTTCCTGGAGACAGACAAAAGAACGCCTGTAGACTAATACTGTTATAACATTGATTATCTCTTTCTTTGTCAAACTGATTACTTGAGTAGCGATCGAGTTGCCAGCAGCCCACTTCGCGACCTAAGATAACAGCAAAACTGTCCCAGATTTTCCCCATGAGCGATCAAATCCTTTCTTCCCTCTCCCTGGAACAAAAACGACAAAACCTGCGCCACCAAAGGCGATCGAAGGTGTGGCAAGCCCTGGGTCGCTTTCTGGTGGTTAGTGGTTTAGCGACGGGATTAGCTTGGGGGATGACTTCGCCCTATTGGACAATTAGCAGGGCCAGACAGGTGGAAATCGAAGGCACGGAATTAATGTCGTCCGAGTCGATTCGTGCTTGGCTGAAATTAAGCTATCCCCTGTCTCTCTGGGAATTACCCACCCATCAATTGCGAGAAAAATTAGCGGCTATTCCCGCTATTGCTGATGTTAAGATCGAGCGGCAATTATTACCTCCGAAAGTGATTGTTTCCATTCAAGAAAGAAAACCTGTTGCCCGTTGGCGTTCCCATCAACAGCAAGGCTTTTTAGATGCCTCGGGAACGATAATTCCTCAAAACTATTATGGTCGAACTCTGCCCAAAACCCAATTACCTAGCCTAGAAGTGCTTGGTTACGACCGACAACATCAACAACAGTGGCAAAAAATTTATCCCTTAATTGATAACTTATCGATTAAAGTTACCGCCATCGATTGGCGCAATCCTAGTAATCTTGTACTAAAAACTGAGCTAGGACAGGTCTATTTAGGTTTTTATAAAGATAGATTGCCCGAAAAATTAACCGCTCTCGTACAATCGCGGCCATTGTCATCCAAGATACCTCTAGCGCGAATTCTCTACATTGACCTGAGCAATCCCGATGCTCCCACTGTACAATTAAAACCGCAGCCCGCCCCTATCGTTGCCAAAGTAACGGCAACTGGTAGGGATTAACTGGAATTGATCAGCAAATAACCGCAATTATTCCCTTTATGTATTGCCAAAAACCCCAAATTATGATTTTCTGAACCAGAAACTGATAATGTAGATACTGGAACCGAAATAATATTAGTGATAGTGTTAACATTGCATCTCTGATTCATCAAATCAATAACAGAATCTTGTACTAAGAGTGTTCCAATTCCAATGACATCGATTAATGAGATCGTTCCCACCTATCCCAATCTGAACAGTAACGATTATGCCAGTTCAGCTATGAGCGAAGATAATCATTACTCTCAGAATAGTGCTGGAGTATTATTTACTCGCCCCCATGAATCACAGATGACACCCCGAGAAGAAAGTCGTAGTAATCGCATCGTGCCGAGCAATGTCGCCAAGATCAAGGTGATCGGGGTCGGCGGTGGGGGCTGTAACGCCGTTAACCGCATGATCGCCAGTGGCGTGACCGGAATCGAATTTTGGGCAATTAACACCGACGCCCAGGCCCTGGCCCACTCCTCCGCCCCCCAGAGGTTACAAATCGGGACGAAATTAACCCGCGGCCTAGGGGCGGGGGGTAATCCGGCGATCGGACAGAAAGCGGCGGAAGAATCCCGGGATGAAATCGCCCAAGCATTGGAAGGAACCGATCTAGTCTTTATTACCGCCGGCATGGGCGGCGGCACGGGAACGGGGGCCGCTCCAATTGTGGCCGAAATTGCCAAAGAAATCGGCTGTTTGACCGTGGGAGTTGTGACTCGTCCCTTTACCTTCGAGGGTCGTCGTCGCACTAATCAGGCCGATGAAGGGGTGGGCGGTTTACAAAGTCGGGTCGATACCCTGATTATTATCCCCAATAACCAGTTATTACAGGTAATACCCGCGGAAACTCCCCTACAGGAGGCTTTTCGCGTCGCTGATGATGTGCTGCGCCAAGGGGTACAGGGTATCTCGGATATTATCACTATCCCTGGTCTGGTAAATGTGGATTTCGCCGATGTGCGGGCAGTGATGGCCGATGCGGGTTCGGCCCTAATGGGTATCGGCATCGGTTCTGGAAAATCTCGGGCTAAGGAAGGCGCGATCGCTGCTATATCCTCACCGTTACTGGAATCCTCGATCGAAGGGGCCAAAGGCGTAGTCTTTAACATCACCGGTGGTCAAGATCTAACCCTACACGAAGTCAATGCCGCCGCCGAAATTATCTATGAAGTGGTGGATCCTAATGCTAATATCATCTTTGGGGCAGTAATTGACGAGAAAATGCAGGGAGAAGTCAGAATTACGGTCATTGCCACCGGTTTTTCCGGTGAATCCCCCTCTCGTTCCACCGGTAGCAAGGTGGTGATCAATACCCCCGCACCAAGTCCTGTCCCGACTCCCGAACCACCAAAACCCGCGGGGTTAGATATCCCCGAATTCTTGCAACGTCGTCGTCCTTTTGATCGCTAACCTCCTATGACTGCCATTGCTCTCACCATCGCTGGTTCCGATAGTGGTGGCGGCGCGGGAATTCAAGCTGATTTGAAAACCTTCGCCTTCCATCGAGTTCACGGCACCAGCGCCCTTACCTGCGTTACCGCCCAAAATACCCTAGGGGTCGAGCGCGTCGAGTCCTTAAGTCCAGAAATGGTAACGGCCCAAATCGATGCCGTGGTCGGGGATCTGTCTGTGTCAGCGGTCAAGACGGGAATGCTGTTTAGTAGCGAGATTATCGAAGCGGTGGCCGAGGCGATCGAGCGCTGGCGTTTAATCAGTTTAGTGGTGGATCCGGTTATGGTTTCGCGGGTAGGAGCCAAATTAATTGATGATCGGGCTGTAGATAGTCTTTTTGATAGTTTAATTCCTCTGGCTTCGATTATTACCCCTAATCGTTACGAAGCACAGCTTTTAAGTGGCATCGAGATCAATGATTTTGAGGCGATGAAAGCGGCCGCCGCAATTATTTTCCAGAAGTCGGCTACACCGGTATTAGTGAAGGGGGGAGGCATGAAAGGGCGGCTGCGTGGGGTTGATATCTACTTTGATGGGGAAGAATGGGAAACTTTTAAGACCAGAAGCGTCGAAACAAATAATACTCACGGGACTGGTTGTACCCTATCGGCAGCGATCGCAGCTAACCTCGCTTTGGGTGATGACCTGAAAATAGCGGTGAAAAAAGCCAAGGATTACGTTACTAACGCCCTCGAGCATTCCCTCGCTATCGGTCAAGGAACCGGTCCTGTGGGCCATTTTTACCCATTAAAAGCCCTAAATTAGTCAATTCATGACCACTACGCCGCGTATTTCCCGCCAAGGAACCCAGAGTTGCACAGGTCGCCCCTCGGTTCCCCTCTCGGTCTATCGGGAATTAGTCAAAGAATTACAGGCCATCCAAGCACGGGTGGACTTTCTAGAGGCACAAAACCAGCTACTTGTCAAGAGTAATCGGCAATTACGTCAGGAAATCGAGACAGTAGTTACTCACGGAAGACGATTAGAAAGAGTGGTAGAGAGTTTCGAGAGGAATCCCGTCGAGGAACCCTCCTTCGTCATCCCAGTTCGTCCCCGTCTGGTTACACCCCCCTCTCCTTCGCTGCGGGTTAAGGAAGAAGTCTCGGTCACCCCTCCTATCAGCGTTACTGCTTCAAAACAGCCATTTCCTAAAAATAGTTGGTTACTGGTCGGGTCAATTATTGTCGTGGTTCTCACCTCCGGTTTAGGGTCTTTTTGGCTTATTTCTGCCGCTAGAAATGCGGGTTCGACCGACTGATTCACTTCCACCTAGTATCTTCTTGTTCTCGTGTGTTATTTTTTGTTATGAATTAAAGCAAGCAAACAGCTTATAGTCATTTCAATTAAGATTGAGACTATCAATGCGAGGGTTAATAAGGGACTTCCAGAGAATAAAATACCCAACAAAAAAATAGAAAAGTGTTTTTTTGAAAAAGTAATTATTTTTGTCTAGGAAAACAAAGAATCTCCTATTACAACCTATTTTTCCGAAA
>SFBL01000232.1 GCA_007095785.1 Microcystis aeruginosa Ma_SC_T_19800800_S464 | reverse complement strand
GATCGAGATGAGTTAGAAAATCCTCAAGAAGATAGCGAAAAGTTAATTAATGCTTCGGTGTTAGGGTTAATTTTTGAAAAGATTAATGGTTATAAGGACGGTTCTTTTTATACACCGAGTTTTATTACCATGTATATGTGTCGGGAAACCATACGACGAGCGATTGTGCAGAAGTTTAATGAAGTAAAAGGCTGGAATTGTCAAACTTTAGATGATTTGTATGAACGAATTGAGGATAAAAGAGAGGCAAATGTTATTATTAATAGCCTGAAGATTTGCGATCCGGCTGTGGGTTCGGGACATTTTTTAGTTTCAGCTTTGAATGAGATAATTGCGATTAAGAGTGAGTTACGGGTTTTATTAGATAGTTCGGGTAAGTCCTTAAAAGATTATCGGGTAGAGGTGCGAAATGATAAGTTATTGGTTTACGATGATGAGGGGAGTTTATTTGCTTATCATCCGAATAATAAAGAAAAGCAACGGGTACAACAAGCCTTATTTCATGAGAAACAGACGATTATCGAGGGGTGTTTATTTGGGGTGGATATTAACCCTAATTCGGTGACTATTTGTCAGTTGCGGTTATGGATTGAGCTTTTAAAGAATGCTTATTATCGCGAGGATGGCAATTTAGAAACTTTGCCAAATATTGATATTAATATCAAGTGTGGTAATTCTTTGATTAGTCGCTTTGCTTTGGATGTGGATGTTAAACAGGTTTTACAGAAGCAGAAGTTTAGTATTGAGCAATATCGCAATGCAGTCCAGACTTATCGCAATGCGGAAACTAAGGGACAAAAGCGGGAGATGGAAACGCTGATTGCTAAGATTAAGGCTGGTTTTAGTGCTAATTTATTAATTAGTGATCCTAAGAAGGTGAAGTTACGTCAATTACAAGGGGAACTTTATAATCTGGAAAATCAGGGTTTATTGTTTGAGGAGACTAAGACGGAGCAAAAAGCGCGGGAGAAAAAAGTAACTAAGTTAAATAATGAGATTGATAAGCTAACTGCTGAAATTGCAGATATTGAAAGCGGTAAGCTGTATAAGAATGCTTTAGAATGGCGGTTTGAGTTTCCTGAAGTGTTGAATGATGACGGGGATTTTGTTGGGTTTGATGTTGTAATTGGTAATCCTCCTTATGGCGTAGATTTTTCAACCCAAGAAAAAGAGTTTTTAAAGAAATATTATGATCGAATTCATGTCCGAACTCCAGAGTCTTTTAATTATTTTTCTTACAGATATCAAGAACTTACAGGTAAGCAATCTTTGTGTTCACTAATAATTCCCTCTAGTTTTTTAAATCAAATTGAATTTGAAAAAAGTAGAGAATTAATACTAAGTAATTACAGTCTTATCTTAGACATTAATCTTGGGGATGGAGTATTTGAAGATGTTACAACTCCTACCTGCATCATTAGTTTTTCTAAAAAAATATTAAACAACTCAACTCTATATGCAGATCTATCAGATGTGGAAAGAGATAAATTACCAGTTGAGCTAGATAAAATCAATAATCTCATTGATCAATCCAATCTTGTTTCTAATCAAGCTTATAGCTTTGTTTTTAAAAATCATCATCAATTAATTGAAAAATGTTATTCAGGTAATCTAACTCTTAAAGATATTGCTGAAGATGTAGCTACTGGAATTAGTCCCGGACTTGCAGATGCTTTTATACTTAAATCAGATGAAGCTGAAAGTAAGAAATTAGAAAAAGATATAATTAAAAAACTAATAATTGGAGGAGAAATAAACTCTTATTGTTTAAAGCCTAAATCAGAGAAAGTCATAATTTATTTTTCTTCGGACTTAGATGTTAAAAATTATCCCAATATTATTAAACATTTAAGCTTATACAAAGAAAAACTAGACAATAGAGTAGAAACTAAAAGTGGTGTTATCCCTTACTATGTAATGTTAAGACCTAGGCGCAAAAAATTATTTACTGAGCCTAAAATTTTAATTCGACAAACTGCGAATAGAATCATTGCTGCTTACGACGAAGATCAATGGTATTGCCTTAAAAGTGGAATAATAGTTCAGTTGCCAAATAAATCAGAAGTGCAATATTTATATTTATTGGCTGTTCTCAACTCTAAATTGATGAATTTTTTATATAGTGATTTAGTTAATGAAGATGTGAGAATATTTCCAGAAGTAAAGCCAGTACAATTATTTAAACTTCCAATTGTAGTTCCTAAAAGACAAATACAAATAGCATTAGAAAAAATTGTTAATAAAATTCTCACCGCAAAAAAAGACGATCCTAACGCTAACACAAGCGAATTAGAAAAGCAGATTGATCATTTAGTTTACAAACTCTATCAACTCACCTATAATGAAGTAAAAATCATTGATCCAGAATTTGCACTAACAGAACAAGAATATCTGGAATTACCCTAATTTATTCTCCGTTTTGCCTTTTGCCTCGTCTGGCCCAAGCAATTTAAATGCTTGACAGCTTAATTTCCGGCCAACTAGCTACCACCGAGGCCAATTTATCCAAATCCCGACGATCTTCGATAAAGGGAAAAACACCCAAAACTGGACAATTAGTCAAGGATTGAATTAAATCGATCGGTGTTAACTGCTCTATCTCCGTCTCCGTGCGCGGTTCGAGACAATTAAGGATAATTCCGCCCAAATTGACCTTTTTCTGCTCTGCTAGGGCAATATTAGCCACCGTTTGGGAAATCGCCCCCAATTTCACCGGCACCACCAAAAGGGTTTTTAACCGCCATTGAGCCGCTAAATCCGCCAAAGTTAGCTCGTGGGTGACAGGACAACCTAAACCCCCCAAACCCTCAATTAAAACCAAATCTTGGCTTTTTTGTAGGTTCAGCAGAGCTTGCCACACTGTCCCTAAAGGAATATCTCGACCCTCCAAATCAGCAGCCACAGGAGGCGCTAAGGGTGCTTGATATTGCAGCGGTGTAATCATTTCTAATTGACCCTGAAATAAGCCCTCATACCATTCTCGATCGCCTTGACCCGTTTGCATTAATTTCATCAGCCCCAGGGCCTTGGAGGGATAGTATTTTTGCCAATAAGCCACTAAACCAGTGGTGACAACGGTTTTACCCGCATCGGTATCCGTAGCCGCAATCAAAAGACTATTCATAAAACTCCCAGGCTCAGTCAAGATCAGGTAAAATCACCAATATTTATCATCTTATCCCCCTTCTCCCCACTTCCCCATCACCCCACTTCCCCATCACCCCACTTCCCCATCACCCCACTTCCCCATCACCCCACTTCCCCATCACCCCACTACCCCACCACCCCACCACCCCACTTCCCCATCACCCCACTTCCCCATCACCCCACTTCCCCATCACCCCACTTCCCAGATATTGCATGGGTAAGATGCAAAAAGAAAAAAAACTGCAGCCAAAAAGGTGAGATGGAATACACTAAAAGTATAAGGTTATCAATTTTGCTATTTTTCAAGTTGCATCCTAGGCAACAGAATTGCAATTATCCCTCTAGTTAGAAATTGGACGGTTTGCCCTGTGGTTTCATCACTTCCCAAGCCCAATGACTCTTTAACAACGGTTCCCCAGCGTTGTTCTGGTGCTTATGCCTTGATGGACAGTCTCAAACGTCATGGTGTTAAGCACATCTTCGGTTATCCCGGTGGTGCGATCCTACCCATCTATGACGAACTCTACCGCTTTGAAGAACGGGGAGAATTACAACATATCTTAGTGCGCCACGAACAAGCGGCCGCCCATGCCGCCGATGCCTACGCTAGGGCCACCGGCAAAGTGGGAGTCTGTTTCGGTACTTCCGGCCCCGGGGCGACCAATTTGGTGACAGGCATCGCTAACGCACACATGGACTCCATCCCGATGGTGATTATCACCGGTCAGGTGAGTAGGGCGGCCATCGGTTCCGATGCTTTCCAAGAAACCGATATCTATGGTATTACTCTCCCGATTGTTAAACATTCCTATGTGGCGAGAAATGCCCGCGAAGTAGCGAGAATCGTCGCTGAAGCCTTCCATATCGCCAGTACAGGACGACCGGGACCGGTTTTAGTCGATATTCCCAAAGATGTCGGTTTAGAACCATGCGATTATATCCCCGTCGAACCGGGAGATGTGAAACTAACCGGTTATCGTCCCACGGTTAAGGGCAATCGCCGTCAAATCGAGGCCGCTTTACACCTCTTGGAAACCGCCGAAAAACCTTTACTGTACGTTGGCGGAGGTGCGATCGCTGCGAATGCCCACGCCCAAATTGCCGAGTTTGCCGAGCGTTTTCAGTTACCCGTCACCACCACGTTAATGGGGATCGGTGCTTTTGATGAACATCATCCCCTCTCGGTGGGAATGTTAGGAATGCACGGCACAGCCTACGCTAATTTTGCCGTGACCGAGTGTGATTTATTAATTGCCGTCGGCGCTCGTTTTGATGACCGAGTAACCGGGAAATTGGACGAATTCGCCTCAAAAGCTAAGGTAATCCATGTAGATATCGACCCGGCGGAAGTGGGGAAAAATCGCGCCCCTGATGTGCCGATTGTCGGGGATGTGCGGGTAGTTTTAGAACAAATACTTCATAAAGCCAGAGAATTTGATTATCCCACTAATCCCGATCGCAGCCAAGCTTGGTTAGCCAAGATTGAGCGCTGGCGGCAAGATTATCCCCTGCAAGTACCTCGACCGGAAGGCAGACTTTCCCCCCAAGAAGTAATTGTTGAGGTGGGCCGTCAAGCACCCCACGCCTACTATACCACCGATGTGGGCCAGCATCAGATGTGGGCGGCCCAATTCCTCAAAAATGGTCCCCGACGTTGGATTTCTAGCGCGGGATTGGGGACAATGGGTTTCGGTTTACCGGCTGCTATGGGGGCCAAGGTGGCCATTGCCGACGAGGAGGTCATTTGTATTAGTGGTGATGCCAGTTTCCAAATGAATCTACAGGAATTAGGCACCCTAACCCAATTTAATATTCATGCCAAGACGATTATTATTAATAATGGTTGGCAGGGTATGGTACGTCAATGGCAAGAAGCTTTCTATGGGGAACGTTATTCTAATTCCAATATGGAAGTGGGAATGCCGGATGTGGAACTGTTAGCCCAAGCTTACGGCATTAAAGGGATTACTATTCGTCATCGAGAGGAATTAGCCGCAAAAATTGCCGAAATGTTAGCCTATGATGGTCCAGTTTTGGTCAATGCGATCGTTACTAGAGACGAAAATTGTTATCCCATGGTCGCCCCCGGTCAAAGTAATGCGCGTATGATTGGTTTACCGAAAATTGTCACCGGGGGTTGTGAAATGCTCGATTGTCCCAGTTGTGGCGCGGTTAACAGTTGGAATAATAAATTCTGTCCTGAATGTGGGGCGAAATTGTAGCCAAAAATTGTTAATTAATTATCCAGCCTCCGTTAAATATAACGGAGGTTTTTGGCTTTTTCTTTACTGTGTGTGAACATCATAGAAATTTTCAAATAGAAGCAATGGCAGCCCTAGAAAAGTCCTTAGAAAAAGAACCGGAAAACTCGATGCCACCGTGATTAAATTAGCCATATCTCAGTGACACTAAATCCGTTTTTAATCCTGTGATTAACTGCCGATCTAACTTTAAAAACCCATTTATGGATTGTTTCCCCCCTATCCCCTATCCCCCATCCCCTATCCCCCATCCCCTATCCCCTATCCCCCATCCCCCATCCCCTATCCCCCATCCCCTATCCCCCATTCCCTACCCCCCATCCCCTATCCCCCATCCCCTATCCCCCATCCCCTATCCCCCATCCCCCATCC
>SFBL01000231.1 GCA_007095785.1 Microcystis aeruginosa Ma_SC_T_19800800_S464 | reverse complement strand
GGGTTTCGTTCAGAAAAGACTTCAAATTCGGCCTTGAACGAGTAAAACTTTCTAGGAAATAAGGTTGAACATGAGATTTTTTCGACTTGTTCAAAGTGGCCGGAGGGCATTCGGACACTGAAAACGGACGGGTCGAAAGTGTCAGACTTAAGCAATTAAGCGTTTTTCGGTGAAGCGTCAACCCCGTTGACGCGACCACCCTAAAAAAGTGGCGTGGTGAGGAATCGCCGTCCGTTTTACGGCGGCGAGGATGTCAAAGGAGCGATCCCGAACCTCGAATCAGGTAATTGAAAGAGCGACAGGATATAAATAATACAAATATTTCAAGGATTGACACAATAGGCTGATAATGATATTGTTACTACTTCTAATAATTTCCGTATAGTTAATGCGAACACACTTACTAAGTAGCTATGGGAAGACTTTCCTTCGACTACCCTAGTGGCTTCTGTTGCCGATCGCGCTAAACTGAAGATTGTTGATCGCTAAATCAGTAGGCTATAAATTGGATGGTAGATAAAATCACTGCCAACGAGATATTGGAACGTTTACGAACCCTGAAACCCGAACTGGAGGAACGATACGCGCTCGATCGAATCGGTATTTTCGGCTCGGTAGCCAGGGAGGAAAACCGACCGACGAGCGATATAGATATAGTGGTATATATGCCCCCTGATCTGCTTAAAAGAGTCAGACTGAAAGCCGAACTAGAGAAACTATTCGGACGGGAAGTGGACGTGATCCGCTATCGGGATTCCCTGAATCCTTACCTCAAGGCGCGGATCGATCGAGAGGCTATCTATGTGTGATCGATCGCTTCTATTCGAGTTATTACTAGAGCTTGAAGAGGCGATCCGCCGGATCGAGCGGCGATTTACCCAGATTCAAAAAGCCGATGATTTCATCGCCGATGATGATGGACTCGATCGATTGGATGGCATTAGTATGATGTTGATCGCAATTAGTGAAAATATTAGAAGACTCGATCGGCTAATGGGAGAGAGTTTAGCGAATCGCTACCCGGAAATTCCCTGGTCGGAGATTAAGGGAATCAGAAATATTCTCGCCCACGATTATTTTGACATCGATCCGGAGGAAATTTATCGGATTTGTAGGGAGGATCTGGAGATTTTGAAGCGGGTACTCGGGAAAATACGTCACGACCTCTTGTAATTATCGAAATGTCCCAATCAAACCGCTCCGCTCGGTCTTCACCCCGACATTTTTGATCAGCTTAAAAATCGCTTGGAGGGTTTACGGTGATGGAAGAGAAAGAAACAGGACTAAATGAACGGGAACTAGAGGAAATTCTGGAAATGGCACGGGATGCGGCGGAAAAAGCCCGAACAATGGGCGAGGTAATTACGGAAAATTCTAAAAAATGGAGAGAGAGAGCGAAACAATCGCCGCAAGTGAGAGCGGGTGGCTGAAGTAACCGAACCGATATTTATTGGGAATAGTCAGGGGTTCGATCGATACGATAAACTAAACGATATCCACTCCAGAAAACCGCGATGGTTCAAGCGACCGAATATCTCTACATCGTTCGAGACGACGAGATTTTACGCGGGGAACCAATTATCAAAGGAACGCGTACACCCGTCCGCGCCATCGTCGAAACTTGGCGTCTGGGAGTCGCTCCCGAAGAAATCCCCCTAGGAATGCCCCATCTGACGTTAAGTCAGATTTTCAGTGCGTTGACCTATTACAGCGACCATCTAGAGGAAATTAACGCTTATATCGAGCGTAACCGCATTCCCGACGACTTAATCGATCCGCTGCTAAAAAATTCGTGAATAATCTCTTGGTCCGTCTCTATCTAGATGAAGATATTAACGTTTTAATCGCCGAGTTGTTAAGAGCGAGGTGGTTTGACGCGATTACTGCGAGGGACATCGCCAAGAAAAATCGCCGTGACCCATTTTTAGGTTCTAGAATGGTCGGAAGTTGGATTCGGTGTAAAGGAACCCTTGTCACATCGAAACATTTCCTTAAGATATAAGACCGAAGGTCCAGTCTGGATACAGAATTGATATACCTAGAATCGCTACTCTGGCTCACCCTCTAGGCCATTCCCTTCCAGACTGCTAGGCTATTAGACAAAATGAATAACAATCAAACTCCACGGAAACAAGGACTATACGATCCCCGATTTGAACATGATGCTTGTGGTGTCGGTTTTATCGTTCATAAAACGGGTAAAAAGTCCCACGATATTGTTGAACAGGCCTTAACAATTTTACTAAACCTCGATCACCGTGGCGCGTGCGGTGCGGAAAAAAATACCGGAGATGGGGCGGGTATTTTATGCCAAATCCCTGACCTATTTTTCCGGAAAGTGACCGGGGATCTAGGCTTTACCTTGCCAGCAGCGGGACAATACGGAGTAGGAATGCTCTATACGGCCCCTGATGCCGAAATTCGCCAGAAAAGTCGCCAGGAATTCGAGAAAATCGCCGCCGAAGAGGGGTTAAAAGTTCTCGGTTGGCGTGATGTTCCCACGGATAACTCTAGTTTAGGCAATTCGGCCAGATCTACCGAACCTTTTATCGAACAGGTTTTCATCGAACGCAATGCCAATTTAAGCGATGATCTGGCCTTTGAACGCAAATTATACGTTATTCGCAAGCGTTCCCACCTCAATCGTCAATCCTTTAATCGTTACTGGTATCCTTGCAGTATTTCTAGTCGTACCATTGTCTATAAAGGGCAGTTAATGCCGGTACAGGTGGGTGACTATTTCCCTGATTTACACGACCCCGACTTTCAAAGTGCTTTAGGATTAGTCCATTCTCGTTTTAGTACCAATACCTTCCCCAGTTGGGAACGCGCCCATCCTTACCGTTATATTGCCCACAATGGCGAAATTAATACCCTGCGAGGTAATATTAACTGGATGCACGCCCGTCAGTCGATGTTTGCCTCACCCTTGTTCGGGGAAGACATCAAAAAAATCCAGCCGGTTATTAATATCGAGGGTAGTGACTCCTTAATTTTTGATAATGCCCTAGAATTAATGGTTTTATCGGGGCGCTCTCTTCCTCACGCTGTCATGATGATGATTCCTGAACCCTGGGCAGCCCACGAATCGATGAGTGATGAGAAAAAAGCTTTTTATGAATACCATTCCTGTTTGATGGAACCCTGGGATGGTCCGGCCTCGATCGCTTTTACCGATGGTACGATGATGGGAGCAGTGTTGGACCGCAATGGTTTACGTCCTTCCCGTTACTACGTCACCAAGGATGACCTAGTAATTATGGCATCGGAAGCGGGAGTTTTACCCATTGAACCGGAACGCGTCGCTTTTAAAGGTCGTCTGCAACCCGGCCGGATGTTCCTTGTGGATATGAAAGAAGGTCGTATCGTGGCCGACGAGGAGATAAAAGAAGGTATTGCCAAAGCTCATCCCTATCGCCAGTGGTTAAACGAAAATTTAGTCAATTTAGATGATTTACCGGCTGTGGAAACTGCCTCACCTGAAACTCCTGTTTCCCTAATTCAACAGCAAACCGCTTTCGGTTACACTTTTGAGGAATTACGTCTTTTATTAGCCCCCATGGGCCGGGATGGAGTGGAAGCAGTGGGTTCCATGGGTTCCGATACGCCCCTAGCCGTCTTGTCCGATCGGCCAAAACTGCTTTATGATTACTTTCAGCAGTTATTCGCCCAAGTCACTAACCCCCCGATTGACTCGATTCGCGAGGAAATTATCACCTCTCCCATCACCACTATCGGCGCGGAGAGAAATCTCTTGGATCCGCAGCCAGAAAGCTCTCACCTGATTAAACTTAACTCTCCCATCCTCACTAACGCCCAATTAGCGCGTTTACAGGGCAATAGCGAATTTAAAACCGTTACTATTGCCATTCTCTTCGATCCCACTTCGGGAGTCGAGGGAATGCGTAGCACAATTGAGGCAATTTGTCAAGAGGTGGACGAGGCAATTTTAGCAGGCGCGAGCATTATTATTTTAAGCGATCGAGGTATCGATAAAAATCACGCCCCGATTCCCTCACTGCTGGCCGTTGCCGGTTTACACCATCATCTCATCCGGCAGGGAACCCGCACCAGAGTCGGCCTTGTCTTAGAATCCGGCGAACCCCGGGAAGTGCATCACTACGCTCTTTTACTCGGTTATGGTTGCGGTGCGATTAATCCCTATCTAGCCTTTGCCACCCTCGGCAGTATGATCGAGGAAGGATTATTGGTAGGAGTTGACCACCAGACCGCCTGTAAAAACTACATAAAAGCCGCCACCAAGGGCGTAATTAAAGTGGCCTCTAAAATTGGCATTTCTACCCTGCAAAGCTACCGTGGGGCGCAAATATTCGAGGCTATCGGCTTAAATCGATCGGTAGTTGATCGCTATTTTACTTGGACAGCTTCTCGCATTGAAGGGGCCGATTTAGAAATTATTGCCAAAGAATCCCTACTCAGACATGGCCACGCTTTCCCCGACCGGGACGTGAATGTGCATACCCTCGATATTGGCGGTGAATATCAATGGCGTAAGGACGGGGAAGCGCACCTCTTTAGCCCAGAAACCATTCATACCCTGCAACAAGCGGTAAAATTGGGTAAATACGACCTCTTTAAGAAGTATTCCCAACTGGTCAACCAACAGAATCAAAAATTCTTCACCCTGCGGGGATTATTAACCTTTAAAAACCGGGAAAGTATCCCCATCGAAGAAGTGGAACCGATTGAAGCGATTATGAAACGCTTTAAAACCGGGGCCATGAGTTACGGTTCCATTTCCAAAGAGGCCCACGAATCCCTCGCTATTGCCATGAATCGTATCGGTGGCAAGTCGAACACCGGGGAAGGGGGCGAAGATTCCGAGCGCTACACTTGGACAAATGAACGGGGAGACTCGAAAAATAGTGCCATTAAACAGGTAGCTTCCGGCCGTTTTGGTGTCACCAGTCTTTACCTCTCCCAAGCGCGAGAATTGCAGATAAAGATGGCCCAGGGGGCAAAACCGGGCGAAGGTGGTCAATTACCGGGTAAAAAAGTCTATCCTTGGATTGCCAAAGTCCGTCACTCCACCCCCGGAGTCGGTTTAATTTCTCCCCCACCCCACCACGATATCTACTCCATTGAAGACCTAGCGGAGTTGATTCATGACCTAAAAAATGCCAATCGCGCGGCCAGAGTGAGCGTAAAACTGGTTTCTGAGGTGGGAGTTGGCACAATCGCCGCCGGAGTCGCTAAAGCTCACGCCGACGTGGTTTTAATCTCTGGTTTCGATGGTGGGACCGGTGCCTCACCCCAAACCTCGATTAAACACGCGGGTTTACCCTGGGAGTTGGGACTAGCAGAAACCCATCAAACATTGGTGTTAAATAATCTTCGCAGTCGCATCGCGGTGGAAACCGATGGCCAGATGAAAACCGGCCGCGATGTGGTGGTGGCGACGCTATTGGGGGCCGAAGAATTCGGGTTTTCGACCGCGCCACTGGTGACGTTAGGCTGTATTATGATGCGGGTTTGTCATCTTAATACCTGTCCGGCGGGGGTAGCGACTCAGGATCCGTTATTACGGAAGAATTTCATCGGGGATCCTGAATATACGGTGAATTTCATGAAATTTATCGCCCAGGAAGTGCGGGAAATTATGGCCGAATTGGGATTCCGCAGCTTAAATGAAATGGTGGGGCGAACTGATGTATTAGAGCCAAAACAGGCGGTAGAACATTGGAAAGCGAAAGGAATTGACCTAACTCCAATTCTCTATCAACCGGAGGTAGCTCCAGAGGTAGGACGTTATTGTCAGATTCCCCAGGACCACGGTTTAGATAAGTCCTTGGATATAACCGTTTTACTGGATTTATGCAAGGATGCCATTGAAAAAGGCGAAAAAGTCAAGGCGACACTACCGATTAAAAATATTAACCGCGTGGTGGGGACGATTTTAGGCAACGAAATCACTAAACGTCACTGGGAGGGTTTACCGGAAGATACCGTACATCTCCATTTTCAGGGCAGCGCAGGGCAGAGTTTCGGTGCTTTTGTTCCCAAAGGGGTGACACTGGAGTTAGAAGGGGATGCTAATGATTATGTGGGCAAAGGTTTAAGCGGTGGCAAAATCATCGTTTATCCCCCCAAAGGTTCCACTTTTGCGGCCGAGGAAAATATTATCATCGGTAATGTGGCTTTATACGGTGCAACCAGTGGTGAGGTGTATATTTCTGGGGTTGCCGGGGAACGTTTTGGGGTGCGTAACTCTGGGGTGACTACGGTGGTTGAGTCCGTTGGCGACCACGCTTGCGAGTACATGACGGGGGGTAAAGTCGTTGTTTTAGGGCCCACCGGTCGCAATTTCGCCGCCGGGATGAGTGGTGGTGTGGCCTACGTCCTCGATGAGTCGGGGGATTTCGCCACTCGTTGCAATACCCAAATGGTAGCTTTAGAGGCGCTAGAAGGGGAAGAAATCGACGATTTACGCGAGTTAATTCAACGCCATGCTGATTACACCAACAGTCAAAAAGCGGCCCTGGTTTTAGCAAATTGGTCGGAAATGTTGCCCAAGTTTGTTAAAGTAATGCCCAAGGATTATAAGCGGATGTTGCAGTGTATTAAAGAGGCGTTAGATTCGGGTTTAACTGGCGATTCTGCCCTCGATGCGGCTTTTGAAGCCAACGCCCGCGATGTGGCAAGGATTGGCGGTAGTTAGAGGTTAATGGGGGCTGAATAAGCCCCTTTTTTTCAATTGATGATCTAGAATCTATAGTAAATACTAACCATCTATCTATCTATAGAGGTGTATGATGAAAAAGTTTATTGGTTATGCCAGTGTTTTCATTGTTAGTTTCTCTGGTTCGGCTATAGCTTTTGATAATGAACAATTAATCGCTTTAAATAATTCTGATATTGCGGGTACTTGTTGGACAACTTCTTACTCTAGTGGCATTGTACAACGTAGGTTTAATTCTAATGGTACTTTTGAACAAATCCAGTTAATTAATAATCCTTCTAGCGCAGTAATATGGAGGGGTGCTTGGAAAATATCTTCTAATGCAATTTGGGAAAGAGTAACCGATACAACTGTCGCGGGCGTAACTCGTAGTGCGCCTAATAGTAAATGGGAACAATCTTTTGTAGTTCGTAATGGACGACTAATTAACAGTTCTGGTTATGTATTCACATTAGGTTGCAATTAGAAACAAAAAGAGATTTATCTAGAAGTCGGGATATTAAAAGTATCCAGTCGAGGGATTAGAAACGGGGTATAGTGTCGAGTTTTTCGATAGGTTGGGAAAAACGATTACTGTTGTCACCATGGCCGAAAGTTACCTCCGTTTCCCCACCCCGCTAAGGACCCGTGTTAAACTGATTAATTATGCTGGTGTCTAGAAGCGACCTATGCCGAACTTAACCTTAAGCAACGAACAAGTTATCGACTTATTCAAACAACTCCCCGAAGCACAGCAACGGGAGGTATATAAAATTCTCATCCTCAGTCAGTGGAGACAGTTGGAACCAGTATTTAATGAAGGAGCAGAAAGAGCTAGAATCGTAGCCAAAGAACGCGGCTATGATTGGGATACCATGACGGAAGAAGAAAAAGAAGAGTTTATCGATAAAATCGTTCACGAACCATCATAATATCCACCGAATTTACAGAGTGCATTTTACCATGAATATTACCTTAAATCCCGAATTAGAACAATTAATTAACTCTCAATTAGCGACAGGAAACTATAACAGCATTGAAGATTTATTAAAAGACGCTTTGTTAAATTTAGCGGACAAACAAAACCGTCAGACTTTAAGCCAAAAAGTTAAAGAACTCTTTGATAAAACTCAATCCTTACCCGGGACTCAGGATATTACCGAAGAAGATATCGCCGCAGAAATTGAAGCCTATCGGAGAGGCGAATGAAAGTCGTGATCGATACGAATATTCTAGTCTCGGCAATTTTAAAAGGAAGGTTGCCGAGAACGGTTATACAATTCGTGATCGAGTCTAATAAAATCGAATGGATTGTTTCCGAAGCTATTTTAACTGAATATAAAGATGTTGTCAGCCGTCCTAAGTTTAAGCTGTCGGAAGGAGTGATAAGAGAATGGTATAAGGTTTTCGATACAGTTCCTAGATTAATTGATGTTCACAGCACCGTTGATTTCCCTAGAGATCGATCGGATGCTAAATTTCTAGCTTGTGTGATGACAAGTGATGCTGACTTTTTGATCACAGGTGATAAAGACTTTGAAGAAGTAGATAATTTAGGATCGACAACTATAATTTCTGCCTCAGAATTTAAAGCACTCGTGATCGATCCCGTTGCGGATGAAGAATCTTGAAATCCTGTTGATCATGTTCTGGTGTGATGGCAAGGATATTAAATTGATATTGATTAAGGCATACGTCGATAAAATCTTTGTAAGGTTGATGTAAAATGAGTTTACCGATACTGATTTTGATGGCGATTTCCCGATAGGATACCGGGCTAATTAATATTTCTTCGTTATTTTGGTTAATAATTAGTTGATGGGCGGTGCTACTTAGTGGTGATTCCTTGAGTGTGTACCAGAGCAGAGTATGGCTATCAATTAGACATTTCAAAGCAGATACTCCGAGAAGTCTTGTAAGTGTTCTTTATCATCGGCTTAATTTTGCCAGTGGGAAATTATTATCGGTAATTAACAATTTTTTTGTTCCTGTGGTTATTCTGATAAATTGTTAGTATTCAACCTTCCTTTTCGCTTTGGTATTGAAAAGGTAAAGCAATTCTGCCATGAAAATTATAAAATCTTTTAGAAAAATGTTCTAGATAAGGACTACTTAATATCGTTCTTCGTTTCGCTATTCCCAGTTCTATCTGACGATAAATTGTTTCAGAGTCTAAGCCAAAGACTATCTTAAAATCGGCGGTTAACTCTGGTAAACCTTCAGCCTGTAAATCACAGTCATTAGGAATTTTCTCAAAAAAATAATATCTTTCATGACGGTGATCTTCAATCAATTTCCATTCCTTTGAGTTCATGCCACTTTTTGCATCTATAGTTCTTGTTTCTTGTGCCGTGGAAACCCGACAAAAAATTATGGAATTTAGTAACTTATGCGATTGATAACTACCAGGTTGCCTAGCTTTGTAATCCCAATCTAAATCGCAATCTTGAGAAACGACGATGACAAAAGGATGTGGTAGCACATCGAAAGAAAAATCTGGAGAATTTAAAGATATTTCGCTCGCAATCGGTTTATACTGAATGACATTGGTGAGTATTTCTCCCTGCCTCAACGCTGTTTCTCCACTAGCTTTTTTATAAATGATACGTTCCGCCATAAAATACCCGTACAAATAAATTAAGGTTCTAAAACAATAGGTGGTACAGGCTGTATCGCTCTCATTCTACCTCTAATACTACTTGCTGGAATTACAGGTACAATTTTCTCGGAACTACGATTAGAATAAAAGTTGGCAATTTCTTCTAACTGTGTTACCGATTCATCTAAGGCTTCTTCAGGAAGAGCCTGTAATATTAACAGACACTTAAAAAGCGCAATTAATTTGTGTTGAGGAAATTCTCTCCAATTAGTTGTTAAAGATAAAGATGAGCCTGACATTGTCACACTAAAACTAGGATGGTCTAGAATTATCGTTTTACCAACTTTTCTATCAATATCCCCTAAAAACTGCCCTGGAAATTTTCCAGTTGAGGTTTGACTTTTGCTAGGACGGATCGACCTTGGTCGGTCGTAATGCGTTGTGGAGGGTTTCACTAATACTGGATCGGAAAAGCTTTCTCGCCGATTTGTTGAAGCTATCGAGTATGTTCCAGACATTTTCATCCCTCGCTATTTTTCTTTCTGTGTAAAAATCTGCATCTAATAGATAGGCTTCCTCTTTATCATTTGCTTTAGTATTTTCAACATATACTAACCCATGATTAAAATTCACCTGTCCATTATCTACTTTCAAAACCAAGTTCTTGTTGATCGATTGAATAGATTCAGAAAGGTCAGAATCGTATAGTTCTGAAGCAATTCTTCTTGTGATTAGCTCTGACCAGTTCTTATTCTCTAATTGCAGTTCGGAACGTACAATCAAATCTTGATATCTCAACCCAACTCTTGTGTAAAAAGATGGTTTATATATTCTTTCAAAAATTGTAATTGCAAACTCCAGTTTTTCCCTGAAATATTCGTATCTTTCGTATGCAGATGTCGTGAGCGCAATAAAATCTTTATCAACAGCTAAGTTCCATTTTTGATCTTCTGATTTAAAAATATAGGCACTATTGTTAGGTAGCGGCAAATTAAATTGTTGAACGATCTTGGCGATTTCATTTGGTACTTGTGGTTGAGTGTATTCAAAAAGTGGATATTGAAATCTGATCTCATCTTGAAATTCAACAGGTTCTTGATGAGATATTTTTAATATAGGTGGAAAGGTCAATTGACAAACCACCTCGAATAATGGATTGTACTCGTAAATGACACGATCAAACTCTGGTAGTTTCATTGACTCATGCTAATCTATGTAATGCTTGTACCGCAATTATACCCTAAAACGACAACGATTGACAATATTTAGTAATATATTTAATAAAATGGCAGCGGTTTCGCCTGTATTATATCTATCTTTACACAAATAAACCCAAATAATTTTTTACATCTAATTGTCTGAATATTTAAAAATCAATATTTAAAATTCGAATAAAAATTGAAAAGACGACTTGTGCTATAAAAACTCAAAAGGGATGATAATGTCGAATTTTTCGATAGGTTGGGAAAAACGATCACACTACCAAAAACGTTGAACACCATACCGATCTAAGACAGTATCTACACTAATAATCGGAATATTTTCAACAATGGCTTGAGCTACCAGAATGTTCTGGTGTGATGGCAAGGATATTAAATTGATATTGATTAAGGCATACGTCGATAAAATCTTTGTAAGGTTGATGTAAAATGAGTTTACCGATACTGATTTTGATGGCGATTTCCCAATAGGATGCCGGGCTAATTAATATTTCGTTATTTTGGTTAATAATTAGTTGATGGGCGGTGCTACTTAGTGGGGATTCGTTGAGTGTGTACCAGAGCAGAGTATGGGTATCGATTAGACATTTCAATGCAGATACTCCGCGAAGTCTTGTAAGTGTTCTTCATCATCGGCCACGATGGTAATCATTCCTTTACATAGGCCGGGACCCGGACGTTGGGGAGGTGCGGGGGATTGTCCGATTAGTTTTGCCAGTGGGAGATTATTATCGGTAATTAACAATTCTTCCCCCGGTTTGAGATTGTATATCAGTTCGGGCAGTTTGGCTTGAGCTTCTTGGAGAGAGATGATCATAATTTTACGGCAAGCGCGAAGATGAAAGGACTTTCTAGGCCGATAATTTCTCGATTCTAACCGATCAAAGCCCAGAAGGTGTGGGCGAACCGAAAACCCTCTCCATTAAGGACCCGTGTTAAACTGATTAATTATGCTGGTGTCTAGAAGCGACCTATGCCGAACTTAACCTTAAGCAACGAACAAGTGATCGAATTAGTCAAACAACTCCCCGAAGCACAGCAACAGGAAGTTTATAAAATTCTCATCCTCAGTCAGTGGAGACAGTTGGAACCAGTATTTAATGAAGGAGCAGAAAGAGCTAGAATCGTAGCCAAAGAACGCAGCCGTGATTGGGATACCATGACGGAAGACGAAAGAGAAGAATTTATCGATGAAATCGTTCACGAAAAATAGTGGCTTATGTAGTTTTTTCGATACAAATGTATTAATCTCCGCTGGGCTGTCTAAAAACAGCCCACCATTTTCCTGTTTATTGTTAGCGAAGACGGGATCGGTATCTTCAGTAACCTGCCAAGAGATTTTAGACGAATTAACCGAAAAACTTCAGCAGAAATTTCAAATATCTGAACGGGGACTTAGAGAATATATCGCGGAAATTCGTCAATTTTCTAGCGTTGTTACTATCGCTAGACAACTTAGAGCCGTTCCCAACGATCCCGATGACGATATGATCATAGAGTGCGCGATCGCTGGCAAGGCGACCCATATTATCACGGGGGACAAACATCTTCTCTCACTCGTTCAATATCAAAATATTGAGATCGTAAAGGCAAAAGATTTTCTGGACTTTTTAGATAAAAATAATAACCATGAATTATGAACTTTACTCAATGTAATTTTACTACAAGATATTCCCGAAGAAAGATTATCCGCAGGAGACGTTGGAACATTGGTAGAAAAACATCAAATTGAGGGATTAGAAACGGGGTATAGTGTCGAGTTTTTCGATAGTTTGGGAAAAACGATTACTGTTGTCACCATGACCGAAAGTTTCCTGCGTTTGCCCACCCATAGCGATCAACCGAGCGTTAGACTGGTGGATAACGCTACCGTCTGAAAGACCCCGTGAGCCTTGCTACAATTGAAGCGATCGAACAAAGTCCTAATAGATGAACTCACCCACACACCGTAAAATCATGACCCGAATCTTGATCGAAGTCAGTCCCGAAGCGGCAGAAGTCTATCAATCCTCATCCCCGGAGGAACAAGAACGCGTCCGGGTTCTTGTCGATTTGCTAATTAGAAAGCCAGTTAACAGCGATATCGATTTATTGAGAAAACTAATGGACGAAATTAGTGATGAGGCGGAAGCTAGAGGATTAACCCCCGAAATTTTAGAATCTTTACTAAATGAGCCTTGAATATTCTTTTATTCTCGATACCAACGTTTTAGTAAGTGCGCTTCTGTCGAAAAACGGCAAAGCTAGTCAGGCATTAGACAAAGCCCAAAATATCGGCAAGCTTTTAATGTCCGAATCTACTTTGTTAGAATTGATCACTGTTTTCAATCGTCCCAAATTCGATAGATATGCCTCCTCAGCAAAAAGGCGATCAAGGAGTATAAAATTAAATAAATTACAGTAACTTGCTGGTCGCTTAATAAAAATGATAATTAATGAGCATATTCTGGGAAAATGATTATACAGTTTCCATCCAGTCAAAGACTTGATTTAATTGCGACAAATCGATTAAACCGTACTGCCATAAAACCATCGGCAAAGAACCCACCGATGCTTCACAGAGACGCACAGCCATATCAAGGGAACGGGGGGAAATTGCTAATTTTTCCAAGAGGAAAGTGCGGAGTTGTTTTTGTTGATGAGCTTCCATGATTAAGTATCATTGATAATGATAATCGGATTATTCAATAACTTATCCTCTATTAAAAAGAGATGCTTCCCTCACGGAGATCACCCAATCGGGTGATTTTGTCCACCAATCGCAATAATTTAAGAGTTTATCCATAATATGTCCTACTCTCCCGAAATTGCTAGTGGGGATATCAACACTTCCTTTACTTAGAAAAACGAGAAAGGGGAACTTTTGGGATAAGCTATTGATAACCTAGTTTTTGCTCCAGTAGGAGAGAATTGCCCTCAATGAGTCATGCTCCTCAAGTTTCCGTGATTATTCCTTGCTATAATCAAGGTCGCTATCTCGATGATGCGATCGCATCTGTTTTGGTACAAACATACCAAAACTTTGAAATCCTTGTCATTGACGATGGATCCACAGAACCAGAAACCATCGAGATTTTACAAGATTATCAACAGCCAAAAACCCAGATCATCCGCACAGAAAATCAAGGAGTTGCCACAGCGAGAAATCTAGGAATTTCCCAAGCGCAAGGAACCTATATTCTTCCCCTTGATGCTGATGATAAAATTGCCGATTCCTATCTAGAAAAAGCGGTTGCTTTGCTAGAAAGTAATGAGCAATTAGGGATAGTTTATTGCGAAGCGGAGTATTTTGGGGATAGACAAGGAATTTGGCCGCTGCCTGAGTATAAATTTCCCGATATATTAGTAGATAATATGATATTTTGCTCCGGTTTGTTTCGGAAATCCGACTGGGAAACTGTGGGCGGCTATAATACTAATTTAATTTATGGTTGGGAAGATCACGATTTTTGGTTATCTCTGATCGAATTGGGTCGAGAAGTCTATCGTATCCCAGAAGTGTTATTTTTCTATCGACAAAAAGCTGATTCTATGAGTCGCTCAATGACCGCAGAACACTATATTTATTCCTATACCCAACTTTTTTATAATCATCCCCAACTTTACTCCCAAAATATCCAAGCCATTTTTGCCGCTTTAGTCACCTTAAGAGTCGATATATTCGCCCAGTTGGAACGGGCTAGAGAACGAATTAAACAATTAGAAATTCATGAACAAGAATTACAACAAGACTTGCAAAAAACCCAATTGGATTATCGAGAAGCTGACAGCAAAATAGCCGCAATGGAAAAAAGTAAATTCTGGCAAATGAGAAGGGCTTGGATTAAAATGCAAAAATTGCTAGGGTTGCTGGAAAAAGACCCAATTTATTCCTAAGGGAACTTCAACGCTAAACAAAGCTCGAATCGATTATAATCATTACAGAGTAAGCACTTGACGATTTGACTTCTGGATCACGGTGCAAAGATTTAGATCGTCGATAATTCCTCGCAGGTTGGCGATTCCTCCCCGTTTCATGGTTTCTTCTAGTTCTTTACTTGCGGTTTCCCCGTATTGAGTCTATTTTAGTCGGTCTTTGGGGTTGTAGATTTGGGCATCGGGGAGGACAATGGGGAAGATACGATCATAGAAATCTCCATTTTGTGCGATCTCGATTAACTCGAACATACAGTTACAGGAAAATGGATAATACCATAGGAAAATCTTGGACAAAGTAGCCACAAAAATTGATAATATTAAGGGGAGAACTGAAAAAAGCAATTTAGCCGTTGCTACAGCAATTCTGGCGGGTTTAGTATTAAGTAAGGAAATCACCAGAAACTTATTAAGGGAAGAAATTATGGGCGAATCAGTCATTGATCAAGACATCCAAAAAAAAGGAAGACAATAAGAAGCGGTTGCTTTGATTCTACAACTACTTAACCGTCGTTTAGGTGAAATATCCTCAACTTTAAGCCAACAAATCCAAGAACTATCTCTAGAACAATTAGAAACTTTAGGAGAAGCGCTGCTCGATTTTACCAGCTTGACAGTTCTGACCACTTGGTTATTGGACACAGAAACTTAAATCCCCAGAAGATGTCTGCTCGTCCTGCGTTAAATTTTTAAATACTGGCTTTTTTTGTATTGATTTAACCATGGCTACCAGCGATATCTCCAATTCTACTCACTCATCCCCAAAACCCCTGCCAAAACTGGGACTTTTCACCATGTTTCGCTTAGGACTCTTTCAGATGGGACTAGGTATTATGTCCCTGCTGACTTTGGGGGTTCTCAATCGGATTATGATCGATGAGTTAAAAGTTTTACCCTTTCTCGCCGCAGCTGCGATCGCTATGCACCAGTTTGTTAGTCCAGCACGCATCTGGTTTGGACAAAGATCCGACGGTAAAACTATTTTCGGTCATCATCGCAGCGGTTATGTCTGGATTGGGGCGGCAGTTTTTACCGCTTTAGCTTTTATTGCTTTGCAGGTAGTCTGGCAATTGGGACTTAGTATTCAAACTTCGGGATGGAATACCATTTCCTACGCTTGGATTGCCCTCTTAGCCTTAATTTTCGCCCTCTACGGACTCGCTTTAAGCGCCAGTTCTACCCCTTTTGCTGCCCTCTTGGTGGATGTGTCCGATGAAGATAATCGATCGCAATTAGTTGGTATAGTTTGGTCAATGCTGATGGTGGGAATCGTTGTCGGGGCGATCGTTAGTTCTCGTTTGCTGGATACTCCCAATATCTGCGGTACAAATATTTTGACCTATGAGCCGACTCAATCAACCCCTATAGCCAATATTCCGCAGCTACAGGCGAATATTAACCCCGTGTTCGCGATTATGCCCGCTATCGTTTTCGTTCTCTGTATTTTAGCGACCTTTGGCGTAGAAAAAAAATATTCTCGTTTTAGTTCCCGTTCCACTCTTGTGCAAAGAGAGGATCAAATTACCTTCAAGGATGCGTTACAGGTTCTCACCGCTAGTCGGCAAACCGGTTTATTTTTCACCTTCCTGCTGATGATGACTTTGAGTTTATTTATGCAGGATGCAATTATGGAACCGTTTGGCGGCGAGGTTTTTGGGATGTGTATCGCCCAAACCACCCAATTAAACGCTTTTTGGGGAACCGGAACCCTTTTTGGTATCGCTGCCACGGGATTTATGCTCATTCCCCGCGTCGGTAAACAAAAAACCACTAAATATGGCTGTATTTTTGCAACAATTTGTTTTATTCTCTTGATTTTTGCGGGCTTTTCTGCTAATCAAAGTTTATTAAAATCAAGCTTGCTCTTTTTCGGTTTAGCTTCCGGCATGATTACTGCTGGGGCTACCAGTTTAATGTTAGATTTAACCGCTGCCGAAACCGCAGGAACTTTTATCGGCGCTTGGGGATTATCACAAGCGATCGCCAGGGGATTGGCCACGGTTTTAGGCGGTACGATTTTAAATATCGGGAAAGTTATCTTTTCTAGTCCGGTTTTAGCCTATAGCTTAGTTTTCCTCGTGCAAGCATTGGGAATGATCCTAGCAGTTTGGTTATTAAGTCGCGTCGATGTCAAGGAATTTAAGGAAAATGCCCGAGATGCGATCGCAACGGTGATAAAAGGGGAGATCGACTAGCAAAAGCAAGAAAAAGTGAGATAACAGGAGAATTAGCCCGATCGGGGGAAGTTGGTTAGCAGCTTTTTTCCTATCCTGAAAGTAGAGAAGAAAACGAAAGAGGAGGCTAAAACGATGAAAAGGACTTTAATGATTGCCCTAGGTTCCCTAGCTTCCTTACTGCTGATTAACCCCGTCGGTGCGGAAAATCCCCGACAGGTGCAACAATTATTGAATACGCGGGAATGTCCGGGCTGTGATCTCCGCGGTGCAGATTTAAGAGGGGCGCATCTAATCGGCGCAGATTTGAGAAAAGCGAATTTACAGGGAGCTAATCTGGAGGAAGCTAACTTAGAGGGCGCAGATTTGACCGGTGCCAACCTAGAAGGCGCAAATTTAACCGCAGCTTTTCTGACTAATGCCAGTTTGAATCAAGCTGATCTCGATGGAGTTAATTTCACCAGCGCCGTGATTTATGATGCTGATGTGACGGGTGCATCAATGGAGAGAATTAACTTGACAAATGCTCAGATTTATGGTACTGGCATCGCTGTCGGTGGTGGCAATCCCTAGATAGGGTTGGCTGAATGAATCTAAAACCCTTGTGGGGTGAGACTTTTAGACTTTTTTTATTAACGATCACTTTTGATAATTTCCCCGATTGACTCTCATCGGGATTCTGGGACATCCGGCGCGAGAATCATTAATTGTCCCTCCTTATCCTCGCGAATGGCTAGAATCGCCGGACGTTCATTTTCTGCCGACTGAGGGGATAACCCGCGAAAAACATAAGTCCAATTGTTATTTTGGATTAATAACCGCCAGACTCGCGGGGGCTTAACTTTGCTATCATTCGTTTCTTTTCCCCGCAGCTCTTTGAGTAATTTAGTCTCACCGATAACTCGATAACCTTTGAGAGAAGGATCGGTAAAAACATCCTCCGGATTCCGACCGATCGCTATCTGTTTTTCTGGTAAAACTAAAGTGATAACTGGTAAGGTAGAAGTATCATTAACCGCATCGCGACGGGCATTGATCGATCCCTGAATTCGGGCTAACCAAAAAAGGATAATTAATAGCCAAATAACAGCGATCAAATCTTTTCGGAGAGATTCGGGAATTCCCCGGACTAATAAACCTAGGAACTGAAATTTTTGATGAAATTTCCGTTTAGATTGACTGACAATTGCATAGGATGGCAGGGGAGACAAAATCCAGAGAGTAAATTGAATCGCAAAGGCAACGGCAACCAGCGCCAGAAACGTTCGCAGCAACGCCCCGAAATCGCCACAGAAGACCTGTATAGGCACAAAAAGGAAGGAACGCAAGGGCAAGTCCAGACGGTTAATCTCAAGGCTAAACCAGCCGAAATAGGCCCACCGATAGATCCATCCCGTAAAATAGAGAAAAATCCCCAGCAAACCGAGAAGACTGGCGAAGGTTCCTAGTATCTGTGTTCCGGGAGGGGGAGAATTCGGAGCGCTCACGGCAAAATGTCCCTGATTGGCGTTTTCGATCGCTATCCTACTCGATCAATCGGGTTCTATCGCCAGTTCTTTGTATTTTATCAAGGAGAATAACCATGTCCATCGACGATCCCCGACAAGTTCGTTTGTTAATTGAGAAAATGGAAGCGAGTTTACCAATCCCTGTGCGTGCAACTCCCGAAACGTTAAAACTAGCTGAAACAAAAGGCGAGCGATACAAACCTGATCACCAGTTTTCGATCGATAAAATTTTCTACACGGGAGACGAGGGGGGAATTATTTGTTTCCTAAAAAATGAATTGGGAAAACAAACGGGTCTTATCTGTTCTTTAACCCATCTACGCATCGATAACTCTCATCCGTTAGCGGCGGATATTCAATCCTACCAGAAAAAGCGATCGATGCGGATCGCACTACAGGATGGTAAAACAGGAAAAGCCCTCCGTATTGCCAAACAAAACCGCCCGAACAAAGGTTTCGGAAAGTAAAAATATATTGACAAAAACCGCAGGTTGGGTTACGAGTAGCGCTAACCCACCGCATCCAATTATATTCGGGGAATAGGAATTTGATTAGTTCGTTGCTACCAGATCGTATTAACCGTTGATAATTGAATGTTTCGATCTCGGCTAATTAAGGGAACGTTTAAATATAGGGCGGTTGCCGCAATAATTTGATGTAAAGATACCAGATAACCCCATGAGTATCTAAAACTAAATCTGGTTATTAAAGAATGATTATTTATTCCCCCTATTGCCTATGGCCTATTGCATGAGTGCCTGTCCTCATAAGTAGCCTATGCTCAACGGATTTAGTATAAAACTGCTTTTAACACTTAAATATCCTCTGCCGTAAAATCTCCCCACGCTTATCGTCGGGTTTTATCGATATCTTCAGCCGAGGGAGCCTGTCCTAAATCGGCGCATATACCCCATCAAGATGGACGGGGTTGATTAACTTCTGCCGATTCTGATGCCATTTCTGCGGTAATTTTTTCGATCAGTTGCCGTTTCTCGATCGCAGATAATTTTTCCGCCCACCGCATTAGCTCTTGTAGAGTCATATTTCTATCGCTTACCGCATAAAGGAGTAGCTTTATAAGTTTTAACATAAAGAGAAGATAAAACGCTTCCCCTTTGACAATCCTGACGCTAAAATATGGAAAAACCCCTCTAGAAAAAACCCTAGGGTGAGTTACTGTTACTCCTAACCCACCGCATCCAAGATTGAAAACAGAACCAATCAAATCCCGATCATTCAGGCAAGGTAAAGATGAAAAAACTCTACCCAATAATAACCGCAACTAGCCTAGTTTTTATCGCCTCTCTTGCTGGCTATCATCTACCAGCCACCGGCGATCGATCTCCCGTAATCCCCGTATTCATACCGGATGATACAAAAGTATTTTTAAAAAATGGCACTTCTCTATCTGGGAGATTAATCAAGTTCGATTCCCAAGCAAAAACGATCGCTTTAGGGAGAGAATCAAAAACAAAAGAAGTGGCGATGAAAGAGATCAAACAGATAGAGTTTCAAGGGAAAGTAATTATCAGAGAATCCCGATCTCCTGTCATTAGTCAACCTCCTTTCATTAGTGAATCACTACAGAGGAGCGCCCAACAACAGAATAGACAACGCTGGCAGGAACCCCTACAAAACTTCAGAATTGTTGATGTTAATCAAGGAAAAGCGGAAGTAACTTTAACCTCGCTAAACCCTCGACACATAGGATATATATCGGATGTATTGCGTAACAGTCTCTACGTTGTCGAGGAAATTAAATTTAACCCCTCGGACAAAATTGAGATTCAAGTAAACCCGCATTAAATCGCCGATTCAAGTCTGAAGTGCATCACCTGAAAAGCTTGACAGAGGAAAGCTCATCAGTTAAAGTCGGATATTGATCAAAACAAACAGACAAACTAATGAACTACTCACATCTT
>SFBL01000230.1 GCA_007095785.1 Microcystis aeruginosa Ma_SC_T_19800800_S464 | reverse complement strand
GGTAGGGCATACCGAACCCCCCCAACCCCCCCGACGTCGGGGGGGCAAGGGGGGGGGGAGAGATTCCCTCTGGTTTGGTTGGATACGTCCTGCCAGATTAAGGAAACTCAGTGAACCAATAATCCCTCGCTTTTAGCGACGGGAGTGTCAATATTACCTGCTTTTAGTACCGTTTCCAGTCGCGGAGAAATGGCAGGGATAGGGAAAATATTAGCGACAAAATTTCAATTATATAGCTTAGATTGGTTGGGTTTTGGTGATTCTGAACGACCAATTCTCAACTACGAACCCGCTATTTTTAAACAATTATTAATTGATTTTGTTCAATCCACTTTTAAGCAACCAGTCATTATCATTGCGGCAGGTCATTCGGCGGGATATGCCCTAAATTTAGCCAAAAATTACCCGAATTTACTAGATAAATTAGTCTTAGTTGCTCCCACCTGGTTGGGGCCATTGTGTGCCATGGCAGTCGCCCCAAAAATGCGTGATTTCTTGCGGGAAATGGTGCGTTTTCCCCTGTTAGGAGAAGGGTTATATTTTCTCAATACCACTCCTGCTTTCCTGCGTTTTATGTCTAGTCGTCATGTTTATGTAGATGGGGAAAAATTAACACCCGAATTAATTGCCCAGAAACATAAAATTACTCAACATCCTCACGCTAGATTTGCCCCAGCTGCTTTTGTAACGGGTAAACTGGATCCAGTGACTAATCGTCAGCAATTTCTCGATTATTTTGCTGGTTTAAACCTGCCAGTGTTAGTAATTATCGCCGAAAACGCACCCCCAAAATCGAAAGCAGAAATGGAAGCTTTAGGGACTTTACCCCAAGTAAAAACGGTAAAACTACGAGGAACTCTAGGAATTCATGAAGAATATCCTATCCCTGTAAGTGAGGTAATATTGCCTTTTTTAGGCTAAGTTCAAGATTAGAGGAGATTTCCTACCCGAACCGAATTTAACTCCTAGTTTTCATTGACCGACGAAAGCAGTAGTTAAACTATCATGAGTCAAAAAATGGGTCAAAAACACCGACACTTTGATTAGCAATAAAAAGTCAAACAATAGCAAACCCTAATTAATGATCGACACCGCTAACTTCTAAGCGCCAGCAATCTTTCAATAATTGAATTAATTCCCCTCTAGAGCAATGGAGAGAACGCAACACACCCAAAAGCTGAACTAAATCCTAGGGTGACTCGATCTGCACCGTCAGGGGGGAGTACATTGGACATTGACAGGAAATGCCAAGGGAAAGAAGACGATAATAGACTTCCCGTCTTTCCCCAGAGGAGAGGGGGGGAGTAAAGGAGTTTTTCGGGGACTATTCATGGTTACGGGGGAAATCTCATAACTTCATTATCACACAGTTGCAAATAATTATCAATTGCTTGAAAGCTAATCGCGAGCATTCGCAGTCTCGATCGAGGGGATATTTCGAGGTAAAATCTTGGTCTTTGGCTGTTGACAGGTTTGAATAAGGGGTATAAGGAAGCTCATCTTTGGTAAGTCCCATCAGTTCGAGGAAATTTTTCTGGAAAATCCCTGTTGATTTTATTGAGAAAATAATGCAATAATTAGAGGAGAAGGTAATTCTACTAGCGGTGGTACTTATGCGGGAACCTCTCGTCACTCGTCTATTTCAACCCCGTGACCCCCTACCCTCGCGTCTGGATGCTCTTTGGTTAATCAATCGCGGTGTGGTTAAGGTGATGACGTGGGATGAGGAAGGAGAAATCGTCATCCTCGGCTATTGGGGAGAAAATGATGTGGTCGGTCGTCCCCTATCGCAGATTCAACCCTACGAGATGCAGTGCTGCACTAGCGTTGAAGCTACTTGTCTTCCTCTTGAACGGGGTAGCAGTCTTTCCTCGGCTCTCTGTCGTCACGTTCAACAAACTGAGCATTGGCTCTGTTCCCTGCGTCGCGATCGTCCTAGGCTGCGTTTTCTGAAAACCCTAATTCAATTATCGCAAAAGTTCGGTCGTCCCGCAGAAACGGGCCAGCGTATCGATATCCGTTTCACTCATCGGGAATTAGCCGAAATGGTCGGGATGACCAGAGTGAGCATTACCCGACTCATCAATGAATTCGAGCAACAAGGTCTGATTTCTCGGACGGGAGGACATATTATTGTTTTACCTTCTGCTGACACCCAATTTCATCCTTATTAGGAGATAAACCTATGGCGATTATTCACTGGGATAAATCGATTCTGACTTTTCATCTCAAAGAAATTATCGAAGATCACGAATCAGGAGATCGAACGGCTCTCTTTGGTTTGGGAACAATTGTTATCGGTGCGGTTGTGCTGCCAGCTGCGGTCAAATTAGGCCGACCAATTCTCAAACAAATTATCAAAAGTGGCCTATCTGTCCAAGCTCGATCGTCACTGGTAAAAACTTCTACTATTCCCCACAACCCGATCAATAATTAATTGGATTGCCTCTAGTTATCCCCTTTAAAAACCTCAAAAAGCTTACCAATGATTCTAGGTTGGTAAGCTCTTTTTTTGTCTTCAGCTTAACAATTATTTGGGAGAAAATCCCAGGACTTTCCCAGAAAAATTCAACCCTACATAACTGAGGTAAGAGACTCTTGCTGACTTGCTTGCAGATTGGATTGAGCGCGAACAGCGCGGAACATCCCAAAACGACATAAACCCCTGCCAAAGGCCAAACGCATCAGCAGAATTGTCGGCACTTCTCGGACGGATTTAAGCAACCCAGTTAGACCAAATTGCCACCAACCTTGGGGACGAATCACCCCCTGCCAAATGGTATCAATCCAAGAGGGTAGAGTGGCTGTTGTCCAGTCAGCAGTCATCACTTCCCCATCTACCAATCCCGTGGCCGCTAACTGTTCGGCAAAACCTTCGATGCTGGCAAAAGCGGGGTGAGACCACTGATCCAAAAGTTGGCGCATTACGGGACGTTCCCAGAAATTAAGCGGTTTTTGACGGTCATCTCGCTGATTCCAGTCCGCTACCACCAGGACTCCCCCTGGCTTGAGAACTCGCAGTAATTCCCGAGCAAAAACGGCTTTGTCCGGCATATGGGGACCGGCTTCAATTGACCAGACCACATCAAAACTCTCGTCGGGAAAAGAAAGGGCCATGGCATCATCGACCAAAAAGCGAGCATTTAAATCTGGTGGTGTTAGTTCTTTGGCCCGTGCCACTTGTTTGGGACTAATGGTGACACCAGTAACGGCAAATCCGTAGTCCCGGGCCAGAATGCGACTGCTGCCACCAATACCACAACCGACATCGAGGAGAGTTGCACCGGCGGGTAATTTATCCAAACCGGACCAAGAGACCATTTCCGCCACAAAGTCGGCTTTTGCCGCTAGAAAGTCTTTTTTTTCTGGTGGGGAACCGTAGTGACCTAAATGGATGTGTTCCCCCCAATAATATTCTAAAATCCCGTCCTCTGTCCATTGGTCGTAGGAATTGGCCACCGAGTCCGACGATTGATACTTGCGAGAGGAAACAAAATAGACGACGATAGCGATCGCTAGGAGTAACCCTAAAGATGATGTCACCAAAAGTATATTCATTCAATCCTGCTGGGCAAACTGACACAAAGCTTAATAACTCTTAAAGATTATACAACTTTGAGGTTCTGCCGGCTGAGGGCTAACAGGGTTGAGGGACTTTGGTTACTGGCCAGAAATTAACTATCGCGTAATGAGGGTTCCGAATTAACCCCACTGGGTAGAACCACTTGATGATCGCGTTCGGCTATGACTTCTGCTTTGGCCTCGGCGACGATATCCCCCAGCACTTCTGCTGTTTCGGCCAAGGAACTCTTAGTTTTTTCGTAGAGAACAACGCCAGTTTTAATCGTTGCTTTGGCGACCGGTTTCAGTAAAGAAATCACGGTGGGGGCCAACAGCAGCGCACCGATTCCGAAAACGATCGCTTTCCCTGGAGTAATTTGTGCTAGTTTTCTCGTTTGTTCTAACATCTGTGTTTTTTCCATGAGCTTTAAACCAGTGATTTTGTTGCCTTCAGTCTGTAGATAGCAAAAGTTTTTAACTTAGGAGCAATATCTACCTACGAGTACCATCATAGAATAGTTTTGGAGGGAATATTATTAAGTTTTTTTTCAAGAGAATATAGCCTAGATATTCACCTATCAGTTATTAGTGGATAGCTGAAGACTTCCCCAGATACTGACTCCTAAACCATCAGGACAATCTTTGATTTTTATCGGAGGTCTAATGTCTATTATCACCCCGCCCGAATTCTTCTAATGGAAAAGAACGGGAAGAGAGAATCTTTTCTAAATCCAGTCGGTTATAGATGGCTTTAATTAACTTTTTGCTCAATTTTTTAGTAACTTTTTTGGCAATTTTATTAGCTAATTTATCATATTTACTCATGGAGTCTCCTTTTGAACTTGTAGTTGATGAAAAACCAGAGGACGCAAACTATTTAAACCGGCAATAATTGCCGTCCCGTTATGAATTGCGGTGGCTAAAAGTGGATTAAGACCGATGCTAGTGGCCAAAACGAGGGCGACTAAATTCGGGGCAACCACTAGAAAAATATTTTGTTCAATTAAAGCTTTAGTTTCTTGGGCAATAGCGATCGCCTCCAGTAAACTGCTCAGATCATTATTCATCAGTACCACGTCGGCGGTTTCTCTTGCCACTTCCGAACCCTTCTCGAAAGAAATCGACACATCTGCATAGGCCAAAGCCACGGAATCATTGAGCCCATCGCCAACAAAAGCGACTGTATGGCCAGAGCGATGCAATTCTCGAACTATTTTAGCCTTTTGTTCGGGAAAAGCCTCAGCATGAACCTGGCCAAAGGGAATATTTAACGCTTGCGCCACTTCTTTCGCCCTTTGTTGATTATCCCCCGTCAACAGATGCACAGTCATGCCATAATCTTGCTGTAGGCGATCGATTAACCAACGACTATCGGCACGCAAAGGGTCAGTATAGTGGATTACCCCCTGAAATTGCCCATTACAGGCCAGATAATTGCGAGACACCCAAGCGCTGGCGGGGTTGGCTAAATCACAGCCCAATTCCTCTAAATTGACCCCTTGCTGGCGTAAAAACTTGTCACTGCCCACCAATACCTGATTACCATCAATTTCTGCCCGCATTCCTAGTCCTAACTGGTAATCCCAATCTCCCCTCGGTAAGATTTCCACACCCTGGCGCTGGGCATAGTCAGCGATCGCCATGGCGACAGGATGGGTGATCCTTTGTTCGGCCGAGGCCGCTAATTGGAGAATTCGTTCTGGGGATAAGCGGCCAGGGATAGTTTCCACTCCCACCACCATCACTTCCCCCGTGGTCAAAGTTCCCGTCTTATCAAAAACAATCGTATCGATATCTGCCAATAACTCCAAAGTTCTGCCACTGCGTACCAAAACCCCGTGACGGGTGGTATGATTCAACGCGCCTAAAAAAGCTGTAGGTAAAGATACCCGAATCCCCGTGACAAAATCGAGGGTGAGAATAGCGGCGGCCCGGGCAGCATCTCGGGTAGTGAGAAAAATTAGTGATGCTAACCCTAAAGAAGGCAAAATCAGGCGATCAGCCAGATTAGCGGCATAATTGGCCATGCGGGTATCATGGACGGGAGCTTTTTGCAGAAGTTCGATACTGGCAGCGGCGCGAGTTTGTTGACCGACTCGTTCACAGGTGAGGCGGATCTGACCGGAACGAACTAAGGTGGAGGCATAAACGAGAGTTCCTTTTCGGGCGACAATAGGCAAGGATTCCCCGGTTAGTTGCTGTTGGTCGATTACCGCTTCCCCTTGCCAGACTGTGCCATCAACGGGGATGCTTTCCCCGGGATAAACCACCACTGTCTCGCCAATTTGGACAGCATCACTGGTAATTTGCTTGATTTCGCCGTCTTTTTCCACCCAAGCGTAATGACCGATTGTATCTAATAAATTAGCCGTTCGTTTTTCCGTTGCCCTAGCGGTACGATCGCGAATAATATCCCCCAGTTCATGGAGGGTGATAATCAGGGAAGGTGTCAATAATTTCCCTTGCAAACCGCTAAAAATCAGGGCTAAGAGGTCTAAACAATCGATATTTAGTTTACGCTCTCCGAAGATACTTTTCAGTGCCCGGGCCGCCACGGGAAAAGCTGCGGCCAAAAGGACGCTTCTGGCCAAGATGCTCAAACCGGGTTGGGGAAAACGTTGACAGGCGATCGCGAGGAGGGTGGCGGCGGTGGGGAGGGCAAGGTTAGACCATTCTTCTTTCCCTAGTTTTTGGGGCTTTTCTGGCTCGATCGAAGAATCGTTGGGCTGATTGAGCATTTTTTGCCAAAGCGAGCCAAAATCCCTGTTTATTTCAGGGGTGAGGGCGGGGGCATACTCGATCACCAGAGAGGCGGCGGCGGCGTTGATGCGGAAATGGGTAATGGCGGGATGGGAAGTTAATTTTTGTTCTAAGGTCTTGACAAAATGCCTATCAGATGCTAGGCGGGAAATTCGCAAGCGCAGCCGACCGGGGAGAGAGTGAACAACGCTTACGGAATTGAGGGAAAGCTTGCTTAAGTTCATCGGGGTAAAATCTAGCTAGTTTCAAGATTACTGTCAGAATTGGCTAAATTAAGTAGATTGATCAGACGAAAGCCTAAATCTAACTCGGAGAGGCCGGCTGCTTCGTAGGTAATTGCCAGAGAGGTAGCGGTGAGATTAAGGCGATGACTAAGAACAATTGTCTCAGCTGCGAGGAGGTGGTCTAATCTTTTAGCAAAGGCAGCATCTTGACTTAAACGGTCGATACGAAGGCGAATTCGTCCCGGTACCGAGTGAACAATGCGACAACCCGGTATTATTTCCTGATTGCTATAATCTGGGCTTTTTTCGGCAGTTTTTGGGTTACTGGTGAAGGGAGATTTTAACTGTTGGAAAATTTGTCGCGAGATACTGGCTACGGCTAAATTAACTAATAGTGCATTGGCCCCTCGCAGTTGAAAACGACTGGTAATAAATAATCCCATTAAAACTGGAATAATCATCTCCACTTCATTATGTTCTCGCAGAAATTCGGCTAATTGTATTTGCGGCTCCTCGCTGGTGGCCGATTGTGTCGAGACAATTTCTGTGTTAGTGATCATAATTTTATCTCCTACAAAAAGATAGTAAGTAGTCGTGCAAAAAAAATTTCCTAGTCAAGATGGGCAAAAGGCAAAAGCTTTATCGAAATGTGTAATTAATTTTGCGCGCGGTACTTATTCAACTCTTAGTTGTTTGTCCCTGTGGAATTGCCCTCAATCCATTCGTAAAAAGCCATAGATTCCGGGGGACAACGGCTGCATCCTCCGCATTTTTCTAGGGAAATCAGGCGAATTCGCCCTTTTTTCAGCAAGCGATCGAGCATAGGACTTAGGGCATCTGCTGACATCCGAAAGTGTGTGGATAAGTCAGCCAGAGATGCTTTCTGATTTTTGGCAAGATAAGCCTGTATATCGGTTAAAATCATCTTTTCAAATAAAGTTGGGGGAATGGGGAAGTGGGGAAGTGGGGAAGTGGGGAAGTGGGGAAGTGGGGAAGTGGGGAAATTTTAACTAAAACCCTAAACCCCCAAAACCCTAAAACCCCAAAACCTGACCACTGATAACTGAAATTAAATTGCCGGACGGTTGATTTTTCGGGGACGGAGATTTTTTAAGGTGAATAAAACCCCGACTACGGTTAAACCCATCAAGACTATCCAAAAGAGGGAAAATCCCGGATGTCGAGAAAAAGTGGCGATTTGATAGAAGGAAGTGGCAACAATATAGGCCATTCCTGGGGTCCAGAGGGCAATAAAAACAGTCCAACCGGCATTAGTTTCACGATATACGGCCGATGTGGCCGAAACACAGGGAAAATAGAGCAGAACGAACAAAAGATAGGCAAAAGCACCCGCTTGACCATCAAATCTTTTCGCCATCGCCCCAAAAGTTCCTAAATCTATCTCTTGCTCCTCGGCAGCCGTTTTTTGATCTTGCACATCACCAATATTTAAACCCAAGGGATCAAGCACTTGATTGGGTAATTGCGCTAAATTGGCGGGAATAGTGGCGATTGCTTCCTGAATTTGCCCCCAAAAGTCGAATTTTTTCGCCTCGGTCCCTTGATTAGCGTCCTCTTGTGCTAGTTGACTATAAATCGAGTTTAATGTGCCTACCATCGCTTCTTTGGCAAAAACTCCCGTAAAAATGCCCACTGTTGCCGGCCAATTTTGCTGCTCTAGTCCCATGGGTGAGAAAATAGGAGTTACAGCTTTACTGGTGGCACTTAAAACCGATCGCTCGCTGTCTTGATTACCAAAAGAACCATCAAAACTGAGGGAGTTGAGTAGTCCCAAAATCATCACCATTAAAACGATAACTCGTCCAGCTTTCCTTGACATCCTCACCGCCGTAAACGGACGGTGATTCCCAAACCTCACGATTTGGGTTTCTGCTTCTTTCCCGAAGGATTTTTCGCACCTGCCTTAACAGATTTACTCTGTTCTGGTCTTATGGTCGCTCTACAGACTGACACCGCAAGCCCTGCGGCCAAAATATTTTTACTTGCGTTAATATCTCGGTCATGGTGTGTCCCACAGTCTGGACAATCCCATTCTCGAACATTTAACGGCATTTTCTCAGCAATATACCCGCAATTACTACACCTTTTAGAGCTAGGAAACCATCTATCTATTTCGATGTAATTTCTCCCATACCAACGGCATTTATAGGCTAATTGTCGGGTTATTTCTCCCCAGCTTACATCAGATATTGTCTGAGATAATTTCGGGTTTTTGACCATATTCTTGACGGCTAAATTCTCAACCACAATCGTTTGGTTTTCACGAACTAATTGAGTGGTTAGCTTGTGTAAATGGTCTTTTCTGCTATCGGTGATTTGAGCGTGAATCTTGGCTACTTTGATTCTTGCTTTTTCCCGATTTTTTGACCCTTTCTGTTTTCTAGAAAGGCTTTTTTGGGCCTTTCGCAGTCTCCGATAATGCTTTTTAAAATGCTTGGGATTAGATACTTTATCGCCATCGCTGGTAATTACTAGGCTACTAATTCCTAAGTCAATTCCAATGGCTTTATCTGTTACTGGTAGAGGCTTAATCGTTGGGTCATCAAATCTAATTGAAATATGCCAACGTCCAGAAGGATGTAATCTGACTGTTACTGTGCTTGGTTCACAGCTTTCTGGTATTTGTCTTGACCATCGAATCGCTAAGGGTTCCGTGCATTTGGCTAAATAGATTTGTTTGTCTTTAAATTTAAAGGCTGACTTGGTAAATTCGGCACTTCCTCCCTGATGTTTTTTCTTAAAGTTAGGATACTTAGTACGACCAGCAAAGAAATTAGTAAAAGCTGTTTGTAGGTGTCTTAACCCTTGTTGTAAGGGTACACAGCTTACTTCGTTTAAAAACTCTAATTCTTCTTGTTTTTTCCAATCGGTTAGCATTGAAGAAGTTTGAGCGTAGCCTACTCTTTCTTGTCTTTCGTACCATGCTTGTGTTCTGAGATGGAGTGCCTTATTGTAAACCAATCTTACACAGCCCAAAGTGCGCCGCAATAGCGACTCTTGTTCGGGTGTTGGGTAAAATCGAAACGAATAGGCTTTTTCCATATCTCGCATTCTAGCATATATCGTGTAAATGCGCTAATATTTAACAGTAAAGCCGTCGTAGAACGACGGGGTTTCAGACCCAAATTTTCGATGATTAAATTTAGTTTTCTGGGTCTATTTCTTCGACGATTAAAGCGTCTGCTTCCTGTTTTCGCAGACTGAGATGAAATCCCCGCACCTGAATCTCGACGGGATCCCCCAAAGGTGCCACCCGAATAACGGTAAACTCTGTACCCGGAGTTAATCCCATTGATAACAATTTTCCTTTGTATCCGCGCAATGCTCGGTCATAACCGAAGACTTTACCAGCTTTTCCTATGGGTATCTCCCGCAGAAATGTTCTTACTTCAGGTAGGTCTTTTTTGGGTTCCAGTTTTTTCGGTTGACTGTCACTAACGAGGATTTTTTCGGCCATTTCTGCCCCGATACCAATACGATTGTCTTGAATGGCAATTAAAACTGACCCGCTCGGTTGGGAACTAATGACCTGTAATTGAATACCGGGGTTTAATCCCATACCTAGTAGTCGATTGATCCCTCCTGTCCCCTGAAATCCCACTAACCAGACGGTTTTTCCCATTTCCACTTGTGCGAGGGGATAGGTGGCAGCCAAGTCATTACCCCTGGGAGTGACATTATCTAATTCTGCCTCTGTACCGCCCCAATAGGAGAATTGGTCGTCTTTTTGCCATTTTTCTGGTTTTTCTGGTTCATTAGGTCTAATTTTATCGTCCATGCTTTTCTTATCTCCAAAGGTAATCAAGGTCTTTCATTCAAGAGTGACAATAATTTCTTGATAGCTCATCGCGTTTACTGAAGTAGCCAAAGGGTGAGAACTGCGCTAATGTCAGCCTCAATCAACGGTTTTAAACTGTTCCATAATTGCGATCGCTAAAATAAATGCTAATTATTCTCAATTACCAGTGTAATCCCAAAGGGAAGACAGAAAAGAAAAATATTTCTTTAAAAAAGTCACAAGTCTCTGGTAAATGGCGATCGCTCAGAGACGAAAATCTTCTTAATGCCGAAAAATTCTCCCTTACAAGCGAGATTCCCCCAGCTATCTACCAATTAATTGCACCCAGCTACTGGGAACAGAAAAAGCTATATTTAATATAGCTTTTCCCAATCTCATGAGGTACACCAAAATCTTAACTCCTGACTCATGACTCCTCAAAACCTAAGAGTCTGTACCTCACAACTATGGGAATTGCTATAAGTAAATCGAATCTGTCTTTCTGCTTGTGTTCTTTGTGCCTTGTTTTTAGATTTATTCAGCAAACCCTAAGTAGGGTCTGCGGCAAAAAGTACGGGGGAAGCATTCGGATAGAAAATCTCCGGTTTCACCGATAGGTTATTGCCCGAATGCTTCCCCCCTACAGGATGCGATCGCCGCTCAAGTGGCGAGAAAAAGCCAGATCAGCAGTCTCGATTACCTTTAATAGCTGTTCGATGCGGTTTTCCGTCGGGGGGGCCAAACAGGGAAAAACGGCTAAACCCGGGATTTGATTGGCCACCTCGGTGACGGCCACATCAAGGGTGACTAGGGGTAAATTAGCTAGGGTTTCCGACTCGCTCAAGGTTTGCAGATAATAGTATAAATCTTCTGCGATCGAACTATCGATTAAGATAGCGTCCACCTCCCAGACAGTGGCTAAAAGTTCCGCCTGTTCGCAACTATCGGCCTCAATAAAACGATAATTCTCCCGAACTAATTGATTATTCCAAATCCAGCTAAAGGAAGATAAATCGGAGAAATTGGGGGCATAATGGCCCTGTAAACGGAGCAGAGTCGGAGCAGTGGGCCGTTTGCGGCTAGGAACAGGGGAAACGGTCAGATTCAGGCAAGCTTGCAGAGCTGCCGAGGTGATTGGTGGAACCAGAAAACTATCGGCCCCTTGCTGTTGACTGCGGTTGCGCTCAGAATCGGCGGCGGTGACAATAACTTTAATATCTTTGGTTTGGGGATGGGATTTCAGCAGCGTTAACACATCCCAACCAGACAAGAGGGGTAGATTGGGATTGAGAAAAACACAACGGGGTTTTAACTGCCTGGCTTTTTCGATCGCCTCAGTGCCGCTACGAGCGATAATAGCTTTTAATCCCAATTCACTTAAGCGATCAACAAACTGTTCGATCACTTGGGGATTAGCTTCCACCACCAACACCAGACGTTGGGGAGTGGCGGACTCTTGGTCTGCACTTTGGGGATGAACCGGCAGCAGTAAGGTAAATTGACTGCCTTCCTGGGCCCTGGAGACAAAGGATAGATCGCCACCGTGACAGCGTGCTAATTTTTGGCTGAGGACTAAACCTAAACCCGCACCCTCAAATTGACGGGTGAAAGGACTTTCTAGCTGTTGGAATTTCTGAAAAATCAGATGCTGGGATTCTTCTGGAATACCGATCCCCGTATCCCAGACGGTAAAAGCCAGCCAATTTTCCCAACGATTGACTTTAATGCCCAAATTACCGCCATCAATAGTGAATTTTACCGCATTATCTAACAAATGCACTAACATCTGTTGTAAACGGGCTTCATCGGCCAGAACATAATCTAACCCGGATTCGATGTCAAGACGATAGCTGCTGGGGATATCTAGACGTTGGGGATACTTATCGACGATGATATCGTACACCCGTTGACAGAGGCGATCGATTTTGACTCTAGTTAAAGTTAATTTTAGTTGTCCTGTCTCTAGGCGGGTTAAATCGAGGAGATCATTGACCAAAGCCATCAACTGGCGACCGCTGCGATAGATTAAATCGGCATATTTGGACTGTCGGGGGTTAAGTTCACCGATTTTTTGTTCCCGCAGCAGACTGGAGAGACCGATAACGGCGGTGAGGGGCGATTTAAACTCATGGCTGACACAGGCGAGAAATTCATCCTTAAGACGATTTAAATGGACTAAATCGGCATTTTTAACCGCTAATTCCTGACAATATTGCTGTTGTTCGGTGATATCGGTGGCTAACAGTAACCACAGTCCTGAAGTTTTCTCGATCAAAGGATAATTATCCGCCAAATTTAACGGCACAGACAAGAGGCGCCAAGTCTTGGCTACACCCGATGTCACCGTTTCTAGACGCTGGGGAAACAGGGGAGGAGTGGGGGATGGGAGGGTTAAGGGGTCATTAACTAAAGCCAAGGCAGAGTTATCGATATTAGCGGGGAAAGCTGCCCCGATTTGTTGACACCAAGCCTGATTTTGGTATAAAATTCCTGATTCTGGACTGTAGAGCAGCAGAGGCAGCGGTAATTGTTCCAGAAATTCCAGAGGACGATCGCTGCGGGCAGGGAAATTGCGATCGCTGATGCGGAGTTGTGGGGGCGGATCATCGAGAATCGAGCCCCCCAGACAAAATTGCAGAAGTTTGCCCGTGTCTAAGCGTCCTAACAATTTGCCCTGAGCATCCACTAAAATAGGGGCTTTTGCGATCGCTTCTCCCGTCAGGGTTGCCAGAAACTCACTCACGGCCATGCGCGAGTTAAGAGGGATAATCGGACGCAGCCAACCGCTCAGATCCAGACAGTTTGAGCGGGTGTTTCTGGTTTCGGGGTGCTGCTGTTGATAGAGGAGATAAGCAATCAGGGTTTGACTCTCAATCAGTCCTAGGGGACAATACCGCTCATCCACCACCACGAGCGCTTCTGGATTGCCCCTATTAATTAAATCGCCAAGACTGGCCCTGTCAATAATTAATTCACAGGCGGTGACGGATTGATTAAAGTGATGGAGGCTGAGGGTAACGCTAGGCATGGGGATAATTAGGGGGCGGTGGCGGTAACTTTAGGGCATAATTAGGGTCTGCTGAAAAAGTTTTTCGGTGGGGGTTGGGGGTTGGGGGTTGGGGTGTGGGGTGTGGGGTTTTGCGGAAAAAGTCCCTGAATTTTCCCCCCAATCACTCCAAGGGTCGGCACTTTTTGAGGGAAAAAAAGTCTAAAAACCTTGTTGGATAAGGTTTTTAGATTTATTCAGCAAACCCTAATTAACAAACTGATGGCCAAACTATTAGTCGTCCTAAAACTTGAATTTACCTTGATTATGACGCTCGCTCATCTAGACGGCCTCCCCATTGATTACAATTAACTACGATACCCACTGCCAAAAAGCAAAGTTAACTTTAACTTCCCTTAGCTGATGGCGAGGGGGTTGTCTTCTCAACAGAGAAAGCCTAACCTATTGTTTGTCAATTTCTATCTACCTTGCGGGTGAGAAAACGTTGCCTCCGAGACTGACTATTTATGCTTTTGTCCCAACGGACTCACCCTTGACGGGAGTGAGTTCACCTCCGGGGCTGGTTAATTCTTTGACGGCTTTATTGGCTAATGAACGCTATAATCTAACCCTGGGGTCCTCTTCTAGTGAATTACTGGCTAATATCGAGGCGGAGAAGGAAAAAATCGATTGTTTGCTGGTGGTCTCTCATCCTTCCCTACAGCCGACTTTTAATCAACTCTACGAAGCGGGGATTTTACTGCCAGTAGTGATCATTGTCGCTGACAAGAAGATCAGTGCCGAGACGAATGACTCTCCCACCTGTCTCTATCATAGTGCCGAATTACAAATCACCGTCAAGGAATTAGACAGCATCACCGCCGTCATCGACCAAGCGATCGCTAGATTTCTCCATTTAGCTCCTAACTGCTCTTTTTCCGAGCGTACTACGATTGTTAACCAACCGAATCCCGTGGAAAATAATCACAGTTTTCTCCTCCTACAACAGCGCCGTTTAGCGGAAAAATTAAAAGAAAGACTCGGCTATTTAGGTGTTTACTATAAACGCAACCCGCAACTATTCTATCGCAATCTTGCCCCAGAGGAAAAAAACGAATTACTGCGGGAATTGAGAAGAGATTATCGGGAGATTATTTTAAATTACTTCCACCAGGATTATCCGATCAATCAAGCGATCGATGAGTTGGTTAATAATGTCTTTTTTACCGATCTCTCAGTGTCGCAAATTCTGGAAATTCACATGGAGTTAATGGATGAATTTTCCCAACAGTTAAGATTAGAAGGCAGAAGCGAGGAAATCCTCCTAGATTATCGTCTCGCTCTCATTGATATCCTTGCTCACTTGGGGGAAATGTATCGTCGTTCCATACCTCGCGAGGATATCCCTTATGATTTATTATTGGGAATAGACTAAAATCTCCCCAATAAATAACAATGAACTCCTATCCCCAGCCCCTTTGATCTTAACCTATGAGCGTCTTTAAAAAAACCTATGTTTTAAAACTGTACGTCGCCGGGAACACCCCCAACTCCGTGCGTGCCTTGAAAACCCTGAAAAATATCCTAGAAGAGGAATTTCAGGGAGTGTATGCGCTCAAGGTGATTGACGTGCTGAAAAACCCGCAACTAGCGGAGGAAGACAAGATTCTCGCTACTCCTACCCTTGCGAAAGTCCTCCCTCCCCCGGTGCGAAAAATTATCGGTGATTTGTCCGATCGAGAGAAGGTTCTGATCGGTTTAGACTTACTATACGAGGAAATTCGTGAACGAGAAAATGATAGCTAGGTCTTCGGCCATAGGTGATTAGACGGGTTATATTTATTGAAGGAGAAATGATCGGGGCCTAATCTAGTACCTCTATGAGAAAGTCAAGAGTCAATGGAAATCAAGATGGTGTAAAGTGTCTAGTCAGGCTTGATATGTTTCTGTGGAAAAATTAGATAAAAATCCTACTCTTTAAATATTCGTTGGATAAATAATGACTCAATCTAACTCTAATAGCCAATCAAATCCACCGATTAAACCGAAAGGTGTTCGCAAAATTAGAACCCTAATTGAAGGTTTTGATGAGATCACTCACGGTGGTTTACCTATGGGGCGAACTACCTTAGTTAGTGGCACTTCTGGCACGGGAAAAACCCTGCTTGCTGTGCAATTTCTCTACCACGGGATCAAGTATTTTGACTATCCGGGCCTGTTTGTTACTTTTGAAGAATCTCCCACCGATATTATCCAAAATGCCTATAGTTTTGGTTGGGATTTAGAAGAATTAATTGACCAGGGTAAATTATTTATTCTCGATGCTTCTCCGGATCCGGAAGGTCAAGAAGTGGTGGGTAGTTTTGATCTTTCGGCCCTAATCGAGCGCATTCAATACGCAATTACCAAATATAAAGCCAAACTGGTATCAATTGACTCTGTAACTGCCGTTTTTCAGCAGTACGAAGCGGTGTCAGTGGTGCGGCGAGAAATTTTTCGGCTCGTGGCCCGGTTAAAATTATTAGAAGTGACTTCAATTATGACCACGGAACGTATCGAAGAATACGGAGCGGTAGCGCGTTTTGGTGTAGAGGAATTTGTCTCTGATAATGTGGTAATTATGCGGAACGTGCTAGAGGGAGAAAGGCGACGCAGAACCGCAGAAATCCTCAAATTACGGGGAACAACCCACATGAAGGGGGAATATCCCTTTACTATCACCAATGATGGCATTAATATCTTCCCCCTCGGTGCGATGCGTTTAACTCAGCGCTCCTCCAATGTCCGCATTTCTTCGGGAGTAAAAACCCTTGATGATATGTGTGGAGGCGGTTTTTTCAAGGATTCGATTATTTTGGCTACAGGAGCAACAGGTACGGGTAAAACTCTCTTAGTCAGTAAATTTCTGGAAGAAGGCTGTCGGCGCGGTGAGCGGGCGATTTTGTTCGCTTATGAAGAATCTCGCGCTCAATTGTCCCGAAATGCCTCTTCTTGGGGGATCGATTTTGAGGAAATGGAACGCAAGGGATTATTAAAATTGTTGTGTTCTTACCCCGAATCGGCGGGATTGGAAGACCATTTACAGATGATTAAGTCGGAAATCTCGGAATTTAAACCCTCTCGTATTGCTATTGATTCTCTATCGGCGCTCGCGCGCGGGGTGACAAATAATGCTTTTCGGCAATTTGTGATCGGGGTGACAGGATACGCCAAACAGGAGGAAATTACGGGATTTTTCACCAATACCACCGACCAATTTATGGGAGCGCACTCGATCACTGAATCCCATATTTCTACGATTACGGACACGATTTTAATGTTGCAGTATGTGGAAATTCGCGGCGAAATGTCGCGAGCGATTAACGTCTTTAAGATGCGCGGTTCTTGGCACGATAAAGGGATTCGTGAATATACTATCAGTCAGGACGGGGCGGATATCAAGGATTCTTTCCGCAATTACGAGCGGATTATTAGTGGTTCCCCGACTAAAATTAGCGTCGATGAAAAGAGTGAATTATCGCGGATTGTTCGCAATGTGCGCGAAAAATTACAGGATGAATAATCGGGAGTTGACTAGACCTCTGGTAAAAATCAAAAATTGTTGTTAGGGTTAGGAGTCAGTAGCCAGTAGTCAGGAGTCAGGAGAATTAAGAATGAATAATAATAGACCTCTTGCAAATTAATTATATGTTATAATGATCGGTTAACTAATTTTCCCAAAAAAATTAGTTAACCAGTACATTCGTCCTGAATGAAAACTTGAAGTTTAACTTTTAACTCAAAACTCTTTAGATATGCTTTAATTTGGTTATCAAAACCTCTTTATTTAAGCGGCACAAACTATCTCAATTTTTATAATTGAGAATAAATTATAAGGAATGAAACCCTTATAGAGACAGACATTGCCGCAATTTTTGTCAATTGTTTGCGATCTGGAGCGAACTAATCAATTAAATCTCTTGCCAGATAAGGATTTAGTCGATTTATGTCCCCCTATCGAACCATACCAAGTCCCGAAGAGCCAATTCTCCTTGACTTGATTAATCTTTAGGCAACTTTTAAAAAGCTGCTATACCTATCCCTAACTCACAGTTATAAATAGCCGCCAACAAGTTAACTCTTAAACTATATCTTCGACCACGATTCCGATATTTACAGGATAAGATTTTAAAGGTTTTGAGTTTCCTATTTATAGGTTCAATGATAATCCTTTCTTTGGCTAAAGCCTTGTTATACTCTTTTTCTAACTCTGTTAATTTTCTATTTTTCGATTTTTTTTTCGGTGTATAACTATTACTATGGTATGCAGCTATTCCCTGATAACCACTGTCTTCTATGCTGGTAGTTAAAGGAGGAAAACGAACTCGACTTTTTTTAAATAAACTAAAATCATGACCTCTACCTTTCCCACAAAAGACACAGATAATTTCCTCTGTATTTTGATCAGCTACTAATTGGGATTTTCAAGTATGATAACCTCTTTTACCCCCCAAAAAATCTTTCTGTTTCTTTTGGGGGCGTTCAATGGGAGTTTCCGTTACATCCATTACCGTTATGACCGGTATCTCTGCTTGATTGAGTAAAGCTTTTTTTCCTTTTAAACGGAAGTT
>SFBL01000023.1 GCA_007095785.1 Microcystis aeruginosa Ma_SC_T_19800800_S464 | reverse complement strand
CCGTGGGTGTACCAGGAGGTGACGAAGGTGGTGCCGGTTAACCATCCACCTAGGGCCATGAAGGCGCAGGGGAAGAGTAGTAAACCAGACCAACCGATGAAGACGAAACGGTCTCTTTTAAGCCAGTCATCGAGAGCATCAAACAGCCCTCTTTCTGGGGCGCGTCCGACAGCAATGGTCATGGGTATTTTTCCTCTTGCTTAACTGAAATCACGGGCAAGATTTCTTAACTTTTTTGAGTCTGGGATTACTCCCATTGTCTTATAAGATGGCGCGATCGATTGACTGGATTAGCTTGACTAACCTAGATGCGATCGCTCGTTAATCCTCACAAACTGTAAAAGATTAACGTTTCTTAAACTAGCACAAGCTAGACAATAATTTCGAGTTTGGTAAGACTTTGGTTTCTTGTGGCCTCTATCTACCTTTAACCATTATTAGCAAAAAATTACAAATCTATACAACTTGACTCATAATTGATTTTTTATGCACATAAAAACTTTTTTGTCAATGAGTATTTATATTCATTTTTTTAAGCGATTGCCACTCCCAATCCTCTAGGGGTTGCTCTAGCAATTGACAATCAAAGCATTCCTCGGCGGCCGTTTTCAGGGTAGCGATAAGGGTCTCTAGGGTCAAATCTGGGGCTAAATTGAGCTTTTGAGGGGCAGCGCTGGCGAAAACTTGCTCAAACAGCGAATTATCTTGGTCTAGAACCATGGAACCATGTTGGAGAACCGAGGAACCCCGTTGCAGTTGGGAACTCCCAATAAATTTATTCCCCCAATTATCGACTAGATCCGCACCGGTAGCCGTACCAAAACAGTTAGCAGAATGGATATATCCCCGGCCGGCAGCACCGTAGGACAATTCTAGACCGAGATTTTGCCAGCCTGTGATTAAAAATTGACAGATTTGCTGGTAAACTTCCCTAATATTCCCCTTCATCCCCGAATTTACCACCATATAAGTCAAATCTCCCTGATGTAGTACAGCCCGGCCACCAGTAGGACGACGAACTAGGGAGATTTTTTGCCCTTGCCAAGTCAAATCACGCCAAAAATCGGGATATTGCCGTTGATGGTAGCCCAAGGAAATAGCTGGGGGCGACCATTGATAAAAGCGCAGAGTCGGGGGATGATGACCACAACGATTTTGTTCTAGTAACCAAGAATCGATCGCCATTTGTCGCTCTGCCGATGAGATAATTGGAGGGATATAACGCCAAATTTTAGCTGCCACCAAAGGATTCTCGTAACATTTCATCATTATTATCTGCTACCGTCGCCACGAGAGTAATTGCTCGCGAAATCTCTCCAGCAGACAAATCGGCCACAGTACGCTGAGAAATCACCACCACCTGATCATTCATAATGGCAAAATGAGATTCAAAGGTTTCGGCACAATTCATCGCTAATAACTTGCGGGTTAATCCCAATTCATCCGGAACAGGCAATTTCAGCACAGAAGACCACACCGTGAGAAAATCATCATCGCTTTCCCCAGTTAACTGCACAAACACCTCAACGCTACCATACTGAAACTTCCAAAGATAACCTTTTTCTGTATGTTGTACCATAGCAGTATCATTCTGCTGCAGAGTAGAAATAACCGTTTCAATCATTTCTTGGTGACTGCTCGTACTAGCCAGAAATTCATCGGTCATTGACTCTATTGCGTCCGAAGTCGCTAAACTTTCTGTGGTCATAAAAATTCCCTCAACTCGATCGATCACAATCTTATCCCAAGGGCAAAGAAAAAAAGACATTTGGGTTGGGGGACTGGGGTGTTGGGGTTTTAGTTGAAATTTCCCCATTTCCCTCACCCCTAAACCCTCACCCCAATTACTCAAAATCTGATCAAGCATTTGAGTAAACACCTGACTTGATATCCGATCCTGTAGGATGGGTTAGGCGGTTACTAATTGTGTTAAAAAAGCAAAATTAACCATCCGCGCCCCACACAGCTAATTAATCATTAAATTGGTGCGTTAAGCTTTCGCACTTCGCACCCGACGAATTAGTGCCATCGCTGATATGGTAGAGTTCGTCAGCAGCCTCTGGATATCGCGGTCATTCCCCTGAGAGTGGCTTCTAGCGGATCATGGCGCGGAGGGAACTGGAGAGTTGATTGGCTGCCCGTGCGGCCACCAATCCCGAAAGGGCAGCGACCACTACTGTGGCAAGGCAGGTTAACTGGGCAGCCCCTGGTCCACCCACCCCCAGCACCATGGCCATGGCGGTCAGAGGTAGGCGATAGCCGCCCGCAATACCGGCCGCTGCCCCCGCCGCACCGGCCAGATCCCCCGAAATCTCAAAGGTGGTGGCGAACACCCGGCCGCTGAGGTCGCCGATCGCCAGAAAAGGGACAAACACGCCACCACAGCCCCCGGCTAAAACGGCAGCGGTGGTGGCGGCAGCCCGGAGCAGAGCTACCGCTAACAGATGGTAAGGAGTTGTTTCAGTGTTTTCAGCCCAGAGGATAGCGGCTCCCCCCGGCCCAAAAGCCGCTGCTGGAGTCGCCACCTGTCCGATCACGATCGCCAAGAATAGCATCCCTAGGCCACCGATCAGGAGACGAGTGCCGGGCCTGTCCCGCAAGCCTCTGGCCCAGTAGATCGCCTCACCGGTGAGGGCTGTAATCATGCCAGCGATCGCTCCGATCAATAAAGTGGCACCCACCGCATCCCAGAAGTCAGTCGGGGCAACCTGCGGCACCACCAGCCGGATCAGTTGCAGCTTAAAGGCAACGTTGACTCCCCACCCCACCAGTCCCCCAGCTAACATCGCCGCCACTCGCTCCGGGGTGAGCGGAACCTGGCGTCGCTGACTCAACTCAAACATAAAGAAGCTGCCCACCAGCGGGATTCCCATCAGAGCAGAAACACTGGCCGCACCGCCACCGATGGCCAGGGGCCGCACCAGTTGACGCAGGGCTGGATTTATGCTACCCAACCAGGTTCCCGTGGCCACGCCAATATGAGCCGCCGGTGATTCTGTTCCCATGGGCGCACCCAGTCCAACGGTGGAGAGGATGGCTAGGGCGCGCAACGGTGCCAGATTCCAGGGGAAGCGCTCTTCCGCGCCGGATGCGTTGATCACGTCACCGGTCAGATCGGCGCGAGCAATGTCATGGGGGAAGGAGTACCAGTCCATGAGAGAACCCCAGCGGCCAGAGGCAGTGGCCTCCCGGGGAGCTAAGGTCTGCACGGGTTGCCCCCTACCCAGTCCAAACAGGACTAGCACTGCTAAGGTAACGCCCACCAGAGGCAGCAGCAGTCGCCAGACACTATCCAGTCCAGAGGCAATATCGAGGGTTTGCTTAATCGCCTGGGTCAGCAGTACCGCAGCCAGAGAGCCGATCAAACCTCCGAGCAGTCCAGCAACGGTCCATGGGCCTACTCTGGTTAACAGAAGTTGTAGTTTGTTATTTAGCATCGCGCCAAGAAAGGTGAACTTTTATCGTTCCTATAGCAAGTCCATTGGAGTCGTCAAGCAAAACACCCTGAAAGTCTTTACTATATAGTTAGTAAAAGTATAGTCAATTATAAACAGACTGAATTCCATTTGAGAAATTCCCTTCACTTTTACTTCGAGAGATTAATTCTCCTTGACTGAACTACGCACCTCTCTATCCCATAGCTGAACAGATTTGGGAATACTTTTCTTAGGATGTTGTAACTTGAAACCACTACTCAACGGATTTAGTATAAGTTAACATTTCAATTAGACATTTATAAGGAATAACGACAAACTTTTGGGTGTTAGCTTTGCCTATGTTAGCCTTCTGTTTCCAGCGGTCATTTTTGCCAATAACTAAAGCAAACTGAGGGTGTGTTAGTCAAAATTAACACACCATTAAGGTTATTTTTAAGTCAGAACCAGCCTCATTATGGGATAGGTGTCTTAATTTCTTCCATAATCATCAACCTAAAAAGATTTAATCGTGTTTAAAGATTCGGTAACGTGAGCTTTAAAATCTAACATAGAATCAAAAATATGTCTGACGATTCCCTCTTTATCAATGATATAGGTAACTCGTCCGGGGAGGACGAATAAGGTAGCGGGAACACCGAATAATTTACGGACTCGGTTATCACTATCACTTAAAAGGGTAAAGGGAAGATTATATTTTTGGGCAAATTGTTGATGAGATTGGGGACTATCGGCACTAATCCCAATAACTTCCGCACCCGCATCGGTAAACACTTCGTAACTATCGCGGAAAGCGCAGGATTCTGCGGTACAACCCGGAGTATCATCTTTGGGATAGAAATAAATTACTAGGGATTTTGTACCGATTAAATCGCTGATATTAACCGTTGTCCCTGTTTGGGAAGGGAGAGAAAAATCGGGAACTCGATCGCCTACTTTTATAGTTGCCATAAGATTAATTAATTGAATAGATAATCGTGGATAGGGTGATACTTTACATTCTAACCTTTTTTGGCCTTTTGTTTAGCGCGTTTAGCGGCAGCTTTAGCCGCTTTTTCTGCTTCAAGGCGTTTTTGTTCGGCTTTTTGTTTTTCTTCGTCTAGTTTTTCTAGATAATAGTGATAATCTCCCGCATAGACAATTAATTCGCCATCGCGAATCTCGACAATTTTGTTAGCTACCTGAGAGATAAAATAACGATCATGGGAAACAATTAAAACCGTGCCTTCATAAACTTTTAAAGCTGATTCTAACATTTCCTTGGCGGGAATATCGAGGTGATTAGTGGGTTCATCGAGAATTAATAAGTTAGCGGGAGCAAGTAACATCTTGGCTAAAGCAAGACGCGCTTTTTCGCCACCACTCAAGGATTCTACTTTTTTTAATACCGTTTCCCCACTGAATAAAAATCGCCCTAAAAGACTGCGAACTTCCACATCTTTCCAATCGGGAACTTCATCATGAATGGTATTTAAAACAGTTTTAGTTAGGTCTAAAGCTTCCGCTTGGTTCTGCTCAAAATAACTAGGAATAACGTTGTGTTTACCGATTTCGATCGAGCCTTCTGTGGGAGCTTCTAGCCCAACAATTAAACGTAAAAGCGTCGATTTTCCCGCACCATTCGGACCTAAAAACGCCACTCGATCGCCCCTTTCTATTTCCAGATTTGTTCCCAAAAAGAGAATTTTATCATCGTAAATGTGAACAAGATTTTTAATAGTTACCACTTCTCGACCACTACGCACTGCTGGAGGAAACTGGAATTTTAAGGTACGCACATCGGCGATTGGTACTTCAATTTTTTCCACCTTTTCTAATTGTTTTTCCCGGCTTTTTGCTTGGGTACTGCGGGTGGCACTGGCCCGGAACCGATCGACGAAAGCTTGCTGTTTTTCTAGTTCTTTTTGTTGACGTTCGTAGGCACTTAACTGAGCGGATTGTTGTTCATATTTTTGCTGTAGGTAGGCAGAATAATTACCTAAATAAGTGGTAGAAACTCCCCTTTCAGTTTCGACAATTTTGGTACAGAGGCGATCGAGAAATTCCCGGTCGTGGGAAACTATGACCATGGGAGTGGTTAAATCCTTGAGGAATTTTTCTAACCATTCAATGGTTTCTAAGTCTAAATGGTTAGTCGGTTCATCGAGGAGTAAAATATCGGGAGTTTGCAGGAGAATTTTGCCTAAACTCATCCGCATTTGCCAACCACCACTAAAGGAACTGACTAAGCGATCGCCGTCATCAATAGTAAAGCCCATTTCTGGTAAAATTTTCTCGATGCGTGCTTCTAATCCGTAACCATCTAATGCCTCAAATTGTCTTTGTAGGCGATCCAATTGATGAATTAAGCGATCTAATTCTTTAGGATCAGCTTTTTCCATCTGCTGGGGAATTTCTATTAGTTGATGGTGGACTTGATTCGCTTCTTGAAACACCGTCCAAAATTCCTCACGTACCGTCCGACGGGGATCTACTTCAAATTCTTGGGTAAGATAGCCGATATGGAGACTGGTAGGACGGATGATCTCCCCAGCGGTGGGTTCCACTTCCCCCATAATAATCTTCAGTTGGGTGGATTTTCCGGCCCCATTGACTCCCACCAATCCGATGCGATCGCCGGTTTTTACTTCCCAAGTGACATCTTTTAACACTTCTCCCGTCGGGTAAATCTTACTAATTCTCTCTAGTCGTAGCATCGCTGATTTTTCTCCAGTCCTAGGCAGTTGAGACAGTCCGTCTTTATTGTAACATTTAGTTAAGCTTTATCTGGTCTTTGTCAAGTTTTCTCGATTGAGCCACCTGACAGTATTTTTGCTCTGAAAGAGATAAGTAGCTGGTTATAATTAAATTAAAAATGGATTTTAGGTTCGATCCCCCCTGCCCCCTTAATAAGGGGGGTGTCTGATAATTTTTAACGACTACCTACTTAATAATGTTTAATCCCTACCCCATAAAAAAAGAAACAGCTAGTTTGATCACCAAAGATGGAATTAGTTTAGCTGCCGATATTTATCGTCCCGATAGTAGGGAATCTTTTCCCATTTTACTAATGCGACAACCCTACGGAAAAACGATCGCTTCTACGGTGGTTTATGCCCATCCTAGCTGGTATGCACGTCAGGGTTATATTGTGGTAATTCAGGATGTGCGGGGACGGGGAAACTCGACGGGAAAATTTAAGTTATTTGCCCATGAAATTAGCGACGGATTAGAAACTATTGAATGGGTTTTAACTATTCCTAATAATACGGGTGTGGTGGGAATGTATGGTTTTTCCTATCAGGGAATGACCCAATTATACGCAGCTGCTAATGGTCACGGTGCTTTAAAAACTATTTGCCCAGGGATGATTGCTCACGATTTATATCGAGATTGGGGCTATGAAAATGAAGCATTTAATTTACAATATAATCTCGCTTGGGCAATACAATTAGCAGCGGAAACAGCTAGATTAAAAGGGGACGAAACTGCCTACCAAAAACTGTGGGTAGCTTCCCGAAATTTACCCCTTTTTGATCCTATTGCTGCCTATCCCCAAATTCTACAAGATTTAGCCGCCGATTCTTTTTATCACGATTGGATTACTCGTTATCTTCCCGATGACTATTGGCAAAATTTATCACCGCAACACCTTTTAAAAAATATCGATTTACCGATGTTACATATCGGAGGTTGGTTCGATCCTCATCTCCGGGGAACTTTGAGTTTATACCAAGAAATGCAAGCGCGTTCTATCTATCCCCAACAGCTAATTATTGGTGCTTGGACTCATCTACCCTGGGGGAGAAAAGTAGGAGAGATAGATTATGGTCAAGAGGCCATTAGTCCTGTGGATAAAATGCAGCTGCAATGGTTTGATTATTTCTTAAAAGGTCAGGAAGCGGAGTTATTAAAAAATCCTCCCCTGTATCTATTTCAAATGGGGTCTAATCAATGGCGATATCTGGAGAAGTTTCCCAGCGAAAATCAGCAAATTTATTATCTTGCTAGTCAGGGTTTAGCCAATCTGCGCGAGGATGAGGGGAAATTAAGCGCGATTTTGTTAGAACCTGCGATCGAGGATACCATCGTTCACGATCCTTGGCGACCGGTCCCATCTTTAGGAGGTCATAGCGCCCTACCGGGGGGAATCTTCGACCGCACCATGCTAGACTGTCGCAGTGATGTGATTACCTACACTTCTCCTCCCCTAGGGAAAGATTTAACGATTTTGGGTAGTCCCCGTCTGGATTGTTATTGTCAAGCAGATGCGGTTAGTTTCGATATCTGTGCGGTGGTTTCTCAAGTTACCCCCGATGGTCGAGTTTTTAATATCACTCAGGGTTATAAACGGGTAAATAATCCCGAATCGCCCCTAAATATGGCTCTTCAGACCACTTTTATCACTATTCCTCAAGGTCATAGCTTGCGTTTGAGTCTCAGTGCCTCTTGTTTTCCCGCACATCCCGTCAACGCGGGGACTGGCAGCTATCCCCACCAGAGTCGAGCGATCGATTTTTCTACTATCACAATTAAGGTTTTTTGTCAAGGAAATTTTCCTGCAAAATTGCTATTACCTTTAGTCGGGGAAAGCTAAACCGCTGCGGGGATCGCGAATGTATAAACCTAACACCAGCGAGGAGATAACCGTATCCCAGACGGGGGTGAATTTGTCCGCGTCATCGACCCAATAATCCATAGTAATTAAACATTGAACCCCGGAACCAATACCCACGGCAATGCGCGAATAAGCTGGTCGATTTTCTTGGGGGTCGATGAATTGAATTTGCACCCAAACAATGCGGACAGTTTGGCGTTTTTCTTGGATAACTTCGCCGATTTCGTGAGGATTGCGGCTATCTTCACGAGCTAATTTTTTGACCATTCCTTTCAGGGGTAATTCTTTCCAATCTCCGGGGGGAAGTAAATTATAGGAAACCTCTAAACGACAATCATCATCGGGGGGTTTTCTATCCAAAAAACGAAAGGAATTATCATCGGGTTCAAAATGCCAATCTTGAGGAACTTCAAAGCGCACTGCACCGCGACCAGCTACAAAAATACTGTTACCCGGACTAGATTTCCAGTTATGATCTGGATTTAAGTCGAGGGTTTCTTTGATCCATTGCAGATTGTGTTTTTTGGATTTAGCCATAGGTATAATCCTGCGGTAAGAATCGGACTATAGCTATTATTATACAGGCTTTTTCCTGAGAATTAACCAAAACTTCTGTTTTCACCCTTAGGATAACTGCTGCACAATTTTTATAAATCCCACAGCACAGGATTATCATCCAAGAAATCAGTTACCTGTTTACCAATATTATCAATTAATTTTAGGTCTTCTGGGGTTAAATTAATTGTCATTGCTTGAGCGTTATTAACTGCTTGAGCGGCATTTCTTACCCCAGCAATTGCATTAGTTTGGGGTTGTTTAATTAACCAAGCAAGGGATAATTGAGCTAGGGAACAATTATAGCGCTTAGCAATCGGTTCTAATTGAGTTAAAGCCGCTTGTACCCTCTGAAAGTTTTCGCCATGAAAGAGTTTATTTTTAATTCTATGATCCTCCGCTGCCAACTGATAACCGTTTCTAAATTTTCCTGTTAATAAACCTTGGGCAAGGGGAGAATAGGCCAGAATAGAAATATTATTTTCTATACAATGGGGCATAATTTCTTTTTCTACCGAGCGCCAAAAGAGAGAATAGGGAGGTTGAATACTCTCAATTCTACCGTATTGACTGGCTTCTTCCAGTTGAGAGCGGGAGAAATTGGAAACCCCTATAGCACGAATTTTTCCCTGTGCTTTTAGATAATTAAGAGCGGCCATAGTTTCAGAAATAGGCACTATTTCCGTGTTCCATGAGCCACTAGGCCAATGGATTTGATAAAGATCGATATAATCAGTTTGGAGGTTTTTTAAAGAGCGATCGCAAGCTGCGATAACTTCCTCGTATTTGAGGTGATTAGCAAAGACTTTGGTGGCATAAATTACCTGTTCTCGCACATCGGCCAAAGCTTGAGCGACAATCGATTCCGAGTGACCTTCCCCGTAGATTTCGGCTGTATCTACAGTGGTAATTCCTGCCTCAAAAGCGGCACGAATAGCCTTAATACTTTCCTCATCTTCAATACCTGCCCACATCTTTTTTCCTGCTTGCCAAGTACCCACGAGAAGGGGGGTAATTTCTATATTAGTCTGACCGAGATAGCGTTTTTGCATAACAGTTTTTTTGATGGGTTATGTATGCTTAGGGTTTTAGTCGAGTTTAGGGTTTAAAATCTCAGCTAAAGAGGACTAAAGTGACAAGGATAAAAACTTTTACCAGTAGGGGTGTAAAGAACAAACTTAATAAGCCACAAAAAAGACCCAATAAGCGGGTACTGAGGCTAATTATTTCGCCGTGAACATTGTAGCTAATCGACAGGGAGATTAGGGCTAGAGTAAGGAGAAAAATCATAGTTTTCTTTCCTGATTCTATCGAGCAGAAAAGCCGTGACCGCTCACGACTTTTCGCCGTTTCTATATCTATTATTAGCTCGATTACTGGGCTAATGACATCGGGTCAAAGTAAACTTTTTTAACGGAAAAGATTTAAAAATCCGTTGAAGAGGCCTGTCAGACCAGTAAAGGGACTTAAAACCGTGCCGAGGGTGTCGGTAGCAGAGGCCAGACCACTACGATGAACCACCACCACATCATTATTGCGGAGAATCGGGTTAGTTTTCTCGTTGATACCCTGGGAAAAATCGATGTTAATTGAGGTTTTGGTGACAGTCCCGTTCGGATTGAGACGAATTAATTCCACTGTGGACTGATTAGCGCGACGCTTATCAAAGTCTCCTGCGGTTAAAATTGCCTGATTGAGAGGGGTATTGGGAGGAACTTCAATTATCCCCGGTTTTTTCACCTCCCCGACCACTTTCACGTTAATGGTTTTAGGGGCAAAACTGGCCGATGCTAGGGTTTCCGATTCCTTGGCCGAGATTTCAGTCGCGGTGGGGATAATCACCGTATCTCCTTCTTGAAGAAAGATATCGCCGGTTATATCACCTTTTTCGAGCAAACTCCACAGATCTACGGGGATTTTCTGCTGGGAACCGTCACGAGTATAACGCAGCACTTGCACCTGTCGGATATCGGCGAGGGGTTTGATGCCTCCCGCTTGTTGGATAGCTTGGGTTAGTCGGGCCGGTTGTCGTCGAATTCCCCGATTATTCTCTGTGGTAACGGTGTTAACTTGATTGGGGACAATACGATGGGACCCCGGACGATAAACTTCTCCCACCACAGTAACATTAATTTCTCGATCGCTATCTAGTCCAAAATTGGCATCGGCTAATTGATTGACTTCCCCGACGCTAAGGGTCGTTTTAGTGGGAATAACGATGCTATCGCCATCTCTGAGGCTAATATCTTGAGTTGTATCGCCTTTTTGGATTAATTGCCAGAGATTGGCTTGAATTAGCTGTTCTTGTCCCTTGAGGTTGCGTCGGATTTGAACTTGACCAATATCGGCCACCGTAGTCACTCCCCCCGCTTGCCGGATTATTTCGGTCAATAGGGGCGTTTTTTGGCTTTGTTCGGGGTTAATTGTGTAAGTACCCGGACGATTAACTTCCCCCGCGATGGCGATTTGCAGGGGCCGGGGAGTGAGAACGCTAACAGTAACCACGGGACGTTTAAGATAAGTGGTGTAACGTTTAGCGAGGGTTTGGCCGGCTTCGGTAACGGTCATTCCTTCCACTTTGACGCTACCAATTAGAGGTAAAGTTAGGGTTCCATCGGCTAAAACAAGGAAATCGCCGCTTAAATCCGCGACTTGGTAGATGGTGACGCGCACTTTATCCCCTTCTCCTAGGGTGTAATCTTTGCTTTCTGCGGGGATGGGGGCAATCGCTTCTTTAGGGGGTGCAGCACTACTAGGAGGATTAGCTTGGACTGGGCGAGCTTCTAAGGAAGTTATAGGGGCAATAGTGCCGATAATTAATAGATAACGTAGTGATTTACTGATTAAATCCTGTAATTGGTTGCTATTTAACATGATCAATAGGATTAATTTTATCGTTGACATTGGCGATCAGTGTAGCATAAATAGTCGATCGCCTATGGAAACCCTCTGTAATATCGCATCTATCGAGAGTTACCGCTAACTGTAAGATAGTTTTAACGATTGCCTGTATGTATAGGGGTATATTAATTTTATGACAGCTACTAGCACAATTCCCGATTTTTGTCAAGGGATAAAATATTTTGGGGCTTCCTTACCCGAATTTGATAAATATGCGGGAAAAGCCGCTATCGCTGAGGGAAAAACCGCTATTATTGCCGCTAATGACCCGAATGCTATCTATCAAACCCTCCTAGCCGCCGATGCTTTGCGTTACCTCACCCTACAAATCACCGCTACCAAAGAATCGGGACATCCAGGCGGTTTTGCCAGCGCTGCCGATGTGATTGCTTCTTTGATGATGTTAGGCCAGAAAAATATTTTCACCGAAGTGGGCCATCATGCCCCCGGTTTTTATAGTAACGTCTTTCTCGATCGCTCTCTCGAAGCCATGGGCATCAGCAACGTCAGCCAATTGGGAGAACGTTTTCGGGAAAAACACGGACTTTTAGGGCATCTTTCCGGACAAATCCCCGGACTGCTCGGGCCAGCCGGTCCTTTGGGCCAGGGACAACATTTCGCCATGGCGGCGGCCAAATTACACCCTAATACTCTTTTCCCTGTGACTATCGGGGATGGTGGTTTAGGAGAACCCTACATCATGAGTAGTTTTGGTCATTTTCACACTGCTTATCCCGAAATTACCAATTTTCTGCCGATTTTAGTTTGGAATGGCTATTCCCAAGAACACCATAGCATGGTGTCCCTGAAAACTAACGCCGAAATGGAAGCCTATTGGCGCGGTAATGGTTTCGAGGAAGTGATTCTAATTAATGCCAAAGACTTCGATGATGCTAATCAAAATGGGGAATATGTAGATAGCACCAAATTCTCTTTTAACCAGCGTCTGGAGTTCATGAAAGCGGTGTTAATGGCCACGGATAAAGCCGCCCAATTAGCTTTAGGAGGCAAACTAACCGTTATCATTATTAAACAACTTAAAGGGGCGGGAGTTCACAAACGGGGAGCGGCTTCCCATAATCTTTATCCGGGAGATTCTTTAGAAAAAGATTATATCGTTGCTGCCTTACAGGAACGCGCTTTACCCCCTGAAGCTTGGGCAATTGTTCGTACTAATTTCCAGCGCTCTGGAGGAGGTCCAGCAGCGGAAACAGTGGTAACGGAAAAAGTCTTCCCGCTGCCGGATTTAGGAACCTTACCGATGACGGAATATACTGTGGGTGGCGATAAAAAAGTGGCCACCACTGCCATGGGGGAATTAGTGGTAGCTGTGGGTAAAGCTGACCCTAATTTTGTTGTCACTAATGCTGATGGTAATGCCGCTTCGGGAATTAATAATATTAACGTCGGTTTAAAGATTATTCACCCCACCACCGATGATACCTATTTCCAAGCACCTAACGGTCAAGTTTATGAACCTTTAAGCGAGGATGCCTGTGCTGGATTAGCCGTCGGTTTATCTCTCTTGGGAGCGCGGACTTTATGGTGTTCCTACGAGTCTTTTGCTATCAATGGTTTACCGATTTGGCAGACTGTAACCCAAGCGATGGCTGAGTTACGTCGTCCCACCCCTTCTACTATTACTTTATTTACCGCTGGAGCCTTGGAGCAAGGGCGTAATGGTTGGACACACCAACGCCCAGAGATTGAAAATTATTTCGCCGCTATGATGCGAAATGGTAATATTTTCCCGCTCTTTCCCTGCGATGCTAACAGTATTCAAGTCTGTTATGAATGGGCGTTAGGAACTAGCAATAAGGGCATTACAATCACCGCTAGTAAATCGCCTTTACCGGTGCGAACCAGCTTTGAGCAAACCCGTCAAGCTTTGGAAAAAGGCGGCGTAATTCTCCAGGAATCGGAAGGCAGTAAAAAAGTCGTTTTTGCCGTCATTGGTGATATGACTTTATTACCCGTCTTTGAGTCGGCACAACAGTTAGAAGCAGCAGGAATCGGTGTAAAAGTCGTCTCGGTAATTAATCCCCGTCGTCTCTATCGTCCTAGCGATGTGATGAGTGAAACTAGCTCGGAAGCTGATAATAATTTCCTTGATGATGCTGGTTTTGATAGTCTCTTTGCCGGTGATGCTTTAATCGGAGTAACCGGTGGTACAAGCGCCATGTTAGAACCGATTATGTTACGCAGTAATGCGCGTCGGGATGTCTTTGCTTGGAAACGGGGAGAAACCACCGCCAGTGCTGGGGAAATTATGGCCTATAATGGCTTAACTGCCAATGCTTTAACTGCGCGTGCCACCCAGTTATTAGGCTAATTTCCCAGTTAGTTTTTTTGATTATTCCCTACTCTCTCTGATTGGAAAGTAGGGATTTTTTTCAGGTCACTTTTGCCAACGGGGTAAACTTTTAATCACTTTCCATAGGCGAGGATATTGGAGGGATAGATAGCGTTTAATATGGGATTTTAAACTAACTAAATCCTGAGATTCTTTTAGTTCTCTATCTTGATAAAAACGAATTAAATCATCCCGTCTTTTCAGTAAAATTTTAATTTGTTGGTAATCTTCTGGGCTTAAAACTTGATGGGGTTGAATATTTTCTGGCAGCGGGCGCGGGATGTAAAAAGTTGTATGAGATGGGGATAATTCTTCGATAGGACGTTCTTTGCTATAGAGATAGATAGACAGAGATTTCCGGGATAAATGCCGTTGATTTTCTGGTAAATTAATCTGAGAAAATCCATGCCATGAATATTCATTGGTTTCAAAAATAAGAGAACGATTAAAGATAGGTACAAAAGATTTAATCTTATTTTCTTCCGGTTGACGAGGATTGGAATGTAACTCTAGATTCCCTCCCCAATCTGCTTGCCATTGGGGATTTAAATAGATTAATAAATTCAAGCGGCGATGATACCAATGACGCTCATCAAGGTTAAAATCAATGTGAGGGTCTAATTCTTGACCGTGTAAATTTTCGTGGGTTCCACCCCCATAAAAACTAGGGTCTGGAATTAAATTATCGATACCAGTTAATTGGGAAATTAACTCTAAAAACTCTTGAGTTTGAACGTAGCGGCCAAACTGTTGATAAACACCCCCTAAACCAATTAAATCCTCATTAACCGCCTTTCCGCCAACTTTTCCTAACTCACTAATGGCTTTTTGCGGATTAAAACTCGGAAAATTTTCCAGCAAAATTTGCGCTTGCTCCCTAACTAAAAAATTATCGATGACCAAATGCTTAAACGGTTGCGCTGTCTCAAAATCTTGACGATAGACAGAAGATTTTTCATAAACAAGGGGATTAATAAACATTAGACAGCTTTTTTGTTGGTATGATGAATTGTAGCAATCAAACTAGCAAAATAAAGATTAACTCTCCTATTGACCTAATCGCCTATGGACTGGTGGCACAAACTAAAAGATAATCCTCTCGCCCGTTGGGGAGCAATTTTGCTGTTAATCTTCTATTTAAGCGTAATTGCGGCGGATTTTGTCGCTCCCTACTCTCCCTACTCCTCCCAACCCGGTCAGTCTCTCCTCCCTCCCACCCAAATCTTTTGGCGCTCGCAGTCGGGAAGTAACAAGGGTGAGTGGATTGGCCCCCACGTCTATCCCACCACTCAAAGTGCTATTAATATAGAAACTGGTGAGCGGAAGCTAATTAGAGATTTTAACAAACCCTTGCCGCTACGTCTCTTGGTTAAGGGTGAAACCTATAATTTAGGTCAAATTCGGCTACCTTTGCCACCAAAATGGCAGGAAGTAACTTTATTCCCTGGTATCCCTTTTGATATCCATCTGTTCGGAGTCATCGGCGATGGTAGAATCAATATATTGGGAACTGACGAATCAGGACGCGATAGTTTTAGTCGCTTGATTTTCGGAGGCAGAATTAGTTTATTTATCGGTTTGGTGGGGATTTTAATTTCTTTCCCTATCGGTTTATTTGTCGGTGGCGTTTCTGGCTATTTTGGCGGTTGGTTAGATGCGATTTTAATGCGTTTTGTGGAAGTTTTAATGACTATCCCCGGCATATATTTACTCGTAGCTCTGGCGGCAGTTTTACCCGCAGGATTAACCAGCACTCAACGCTTTTTATTAATCGTCCTGATTACTTCTTTTATCAGTTGGTCAGGATTAGCGCGGGTAATTCGCGGTCAAGTTTTATCCCTGAAAGAACAGGAATTTATTCAGGCCGCTAAAGCTATGGGAGCAAAACCCCTTTATATTATTCTGCGTCATGTTCTACCCCAAACTGCCAGTTATATCATTATTTCTGCTACGTTAGCCGTGCCGGGGTTTATCGTGGCCGAATCGGTTTTAAGTTTAATTGGTTTGGGAATTCAACAACCGGATCCTAGTTGGGGAAATATGCTTTCTTTGGCTACCAATGCCTCAATTATTGTTCTACAACCCTGGTTAATTTGGCCACCTGCGTTGTTAATTATTCTCACCGTTTTAGCTTTTAATTTACTCGGTGATGGTTTACGCGATGCCCTAGATCCTCGCAATTTAGAGAGATAATTTAGTGATTTTAGCCATTATCAGTTATCACTTCACTGATAACTGAAAAGTCTCCCCACTTCCCCACTTCTCCACTTCCCGTTATGAATAGAATCAGTAAAACTTTTAATAATTTCGCCGATAGTTTGGTTATTTATAGTCAAAGATACGGAAAAATAAGCTGGTTAATATTTTTAATTATCTTTGCTTGTATCATGACGATAACCTTTAATTTTCCCGCACAATCCACCAATAAAACCCAAGAAAAACCCGAAATTCGTGGAGTTTGGTTAACTAATATCGATAGTGAGGTATTATTTAAACCAGAAATCCTAAAAGATGCCCTTGATAGGTTGGCCGATTTAAACTTTAACACTATTTATCCCACGGTCTGGAATTGGGGTTATACACTCTATCCTTCTAGGGTAGCAGAAAAAGTGACGGGACGAGCGATCGATCCCCATGAATCTTTAAAAAATCGCGACTTTTTAGCGGAAATAATTAGCCAAGGTCATCGGAAAAAATTAAGAATTATTCCCTGGTTTGAATTTGGTTTTATGGCTCCTGCGGATTCAGAATTAGCAAAACGACATCCCGATTGGTTAACCCAAAGACAGGATAAAAGTGTGATTTGGTGGGAAGGAAAAGTGCATCAACGGGTGTGGTTAAATCCCTTACATCCGCAAGTAAAAAACTTTATTACGGATTTAGTCAGCGAGATTATTACTAACTACGATATAGAAGGAATTCAGTTTGATGATCATTTTGGTTATCCCGCCGATTTTGGCTATGATGAAACCACGATTAAACTCTATCAAAGGGAACATTCGGGACAATTACCACCGCAAGATTACCAAGATAAAGCATGGATTCAATGGCGGGCCGATAAAATTACTGACTATATGAATAGTTTAGCCCAGACGATTAAAAAGCGCCAACCTACAGCGATTATTTCCCTATCTCCTAATCCCTACACTTTCTCCCTAGAATCCTATCTTTTAGATTGGCAAAAATGGCAAGAAAAAAACTTGATTGATGAGTTAATAGTACAAGTGTATCGAACTGATATGAACGCCTTTGACTGGGAATTATCGCAACCAGAATTACAGCAAGCTAGAGAATCTATCCCCGTGGCTATTGGGATTTTATCTGGTTTAAAAGGTCGTCCGATTCCGATGGTTAATATTACTCAACAAGTGGAAAAATCGAGACAACAAAATTTTGGTGTTTCTTTCTTTTTCTACGAAACTTTATGGAATATCAGCAATGAATCTCCTTCCTATCGACGCAGGATTTTTCGGGAAATACTCCAGTCTGCTAATCCTAGCTAAAATGGCTGACTTTAAGCGAAATTATCGCCCTAACCTGGCTATAGTTTCTTAAGTTTATCTTTAAATTAAGAAAAAGCAGCAGGGAGAAACTAAAATCGCTAGAATAAAAAAAGACTCTCCCTTATCACTTTATTTATGCTGATCAGACATAACCGAAGCTCGATTGCTAAACCTATTTTACTGTTTCTCGGCTGCCTTGTGATCGGGGAGTTGGGGGTGTTAGTGGTGGCCAATAGCCTCTGGTTTACCGAGATGGGTTATTTAAACACTTTCCTGAAGCAATTATCTTGGCAACTGGGATTAGGTTGGGGAAGTGCGATTCTTTCTCTACTTTTTATCTTTACTAATTTACGTTTAGCCCAGCGTTTTCGTTGGCAAAAACCCAAAGAAGATAGTTATCCTCTTAGTCCTCAATCTCCTAGTATTAATTTACTCGGCCTTTTGATTATCACAACGGGAATTGGAGCTTGGATTGGGTCAATGTTATTGTATTACAGTAAACTAGCCCTCAGTCTCTGGACACCAGATTTTAATCTCCCTAACCTTAGTTCTTCCCTAAGTTCTCCTCTGCAAATAGTTTGGATTAGGCAAGTATTAACCGATATTTCCAGTAATCTTTGGCAAGGGGTAATTATCGCTCTTTTAGTCTTGGGATTATTAATTAAAACCGAGTACTTTTTGCGAATAATATCTATAGTATTCACTATAATGCTATCTTTTATTATTGCCGGGAAGTGGGCGAACTTTTTAAAATATTTTTATGGTGTTCCTTTCAATATTAACGATCCTCAATACGGGAATGATTTAGGTTTTTATATATTTCAATTACCCCTGTGGCAGTTACTAGAATTATGGCTCAGTGGTGTGGGAATATATACTCTTTTTGCTGTTAGTTTAACCTATCTTTTTTCGGGTGATAGTCTTTCTCAGGGAACATTTCTGGGGTTTTCCCGTCCGCAACTGCGTCATTTATACGCCCTGTGGAGTGGGTTAATGGGGCTGCTAGTATTACACCATATTATTCAGCGTTACCTGCTACTTTACTCTCCCGAAGGAGTAGTTTATGGTGCGGGTTATATCGATGTTCATGTTGGTCAATTTATTGAAATTATTCTGGCAATTATTGCAGGAATAACCTCTATATGGTTAGGAGAAAAAGCATTATTTGGTAAAAAAGACCGTCGCAAGTTATACAAAAATACTAAGAAAAAGTTGGTATTTTTCCCCTACTTAGTTCCTGTATTTCTATATTTAATTGTTTGGATAAGTGGAACAATTATCAGTGGAGGATTACAAAGAATAATCGTACAACCGAATGAATTAGTGAGAGAAAGACCCTATATTGAGAGAAGTATTCAATCTACAAGAGCGGCTTTTTCCTTAGATAGAATTGATGCCCAAGTTTTCGATCCACAGGCCGAATTAAATGCCGAAGTTTTAGAGAGAAACCATCTAACTATCGATAATATTCGTCTTTGGGACACCAAACCTCTGCTAGAAACTAACCGACAATTACAGCAAATTCGCTTATATTATAAATTCCCCGATGCTGATATCGATCGCTATCGGGTACGAGTAGGATTGCCTGAAAAAATCGAGGAACGTCAAATATCTGAAAAACAACAGACCATTATTGCCGCTAGAGAATTAGATTATAGTGCGGTTCCCACTTCTGCTAACACCTGGGTGAATAAACATCTCGTTTATACCCACGGTTATGGGTTCACTCTTTCCCCAGTTAATTTAGTTGCTGCCGGTGGTTTACCCTACTATTTTGTCAAAGATATCGGTACAAATAAAGACGAAGGAGCGCTACAAACCTCTAGCGAATTAATTGATTATAGTATTCCCATTGGTAAACCCCGCATTTACTACGGGGAATTAACTAATAATTATGTGATGACTCCCACCACCGTAGAAGAATTGGATTTTCCTAGCGGGGATGGAAATGTCTATAATACCTACGATGGTAAGGGAGGAATCCTAGTGGGAACGGGGTGGAGACGTTGGCTATTTGCCCTTTATCTGCGGGATTGGCAAATGTTATTTAGCCAAGATTTTACTCCTGAAACTCGCTTATTAATGCGTCGTGATATACAAAATCGCGTGCAAACTATTGCACCTTTTTTACATTATGATCGCAACCCCTATTTAGTAGCGGCAGATGTGGGCGATAGTAGTAGTAAATTACATTGGATTATTGATGCTTATACTATCAGTGATCGCTATCCCTATTCTGACCCAGGGAAAGATAAATTTAACTATATTCGCAATTCGGTGAAAGTGGTAGTGGATGCCTATCATGGAACGGTGAATTTTTATGTTGCCGATGAAAATGATCCAATTATTCAGACGTGGAGTAAAATCTTTCCTCATCTCTTTAAATCTTTAGCAGAAATGCCAAAAACTATCCGCAGTCATATCCGTTATCCCGAAGATTTATTTAGTACCCAAGCGGAAAGATTATTAACCTATCACATGACGGATCCGCAAGTCTTTTATAATCGGGAGGATCAATGGGAAATTCCCCTAGAAATTTACGGCACGGAACCCCAAGCTGTATCACCCTATTATTTAATCATGAAACTGCCCGATGCCGACAAAGAAGAATTTATTCTCCTCCATCCCTATACTCCCTCTAGTCGGCAAAATTTAATCGCTTGGTTAGCAGCTCGTTCAGATGATAGAGAGTATGGTAAGTTATTACTCTATCAATTTCCTAAACAAAGGTTAGTATATGGACCGAATCAAATTGAGGCTTTAATTAACCAAGATCCAGATATTTCTCAACAGATTTCCCTTTGGAATCGGGACGGTTCTAAAGTTTTGCAAGGACACCTATTAATTATTCCCATTGAACAATCGCTGCTTTATGTAGAACCTTTGTATCTAGTGGCAGACCAAAATAGTGTCCCGACAATCGCTAGAGTAACAGTTGCTTATCAAAATAAAATTGTCATGGAACCAACCTTGAAGGAAGCTTTAGAAAAGTTATTCTCAGGCCATCAGAGTTAAATTACCGCTAATTGCCCACAAATTAGCAAGAAAGCTGATGCTGGTTCCAGAACAATTCTCAATATCCCCGAATTTGCCCAGAAAATTGCCTGCTCTGGTTAATCAGCCAATTTCAAAATCCAGTATCATCAAAGGATTGAGTTATGCTTTTAATTAGAAAATTGGGCAATTAATTCTGTGCGAGATGAATTAATTATTAAAGGGGTAAACTCTTCCACTGGTAATAATAAAATGCGATCGATGATTACGGACAAATCTGGGTCTAAATTACCAAAACGAGCTTTCAATAAATTTTCTACCACCAGACGTTCTCCCTGTTGAAGACCCTGTTGAAGACCCTGTTGAAGACCCTGTTGAAGACCCTGTTGAAGACCCTGTTGAAGACCCTGTTGAAGACCCTGTTGAAGACCCTGTTGAAGACCCTGTTGACGGCCAGCATCTAGTTCTTCCTGAAGACGGGAAGTGTATAAAGGTGATAATCTCATAATTAACTCTCTGTCCTCCTGTTCAAGCTCTTGATCGTTAGTTAAAGAAGTTCTCAAGTTTAATAATAATTCTAGAGCATTTACCCGAAAAGGATGATCCTCTGGTAACGATTCTAGCTCATCGATCGCCCTTGCTTGTACTTTTCCCCGGCCTAAAATTCTTAACCAGAGAGTTGCTTCTGTTGGGGGTAATTGATGGATAACGGTGATTGCCGTGCGTAAAGAGGGAGCCAAAAAATAAATACCTTCCCCCCAATTCTCCTCATCTAATTTAGCTCCGAATCCTTCTAACAGTTGTGAGGAAGCGGTGGGAGTCAAAATCCAGAGACGGGGGATTTCCCCATCGTTAACATTCGTTTTCTGACGATTTGCTCGACGATTAATTTCTCCTTCCACTTCCAACAGTTTTAACAGACAAGTCCTAATTTCTGTAGCAGTGACAGGATTGCGAAAGGGTTCAAATAAACAGGGATTAATCGCCATTTTTCCCAGTAATCCTAGCAGTTCTCTCGGATTATTATCGAGAATCTGAGGTGAAAACCAGACATCGATTTCTCGTACTTCTCCTCGTACAACCCGTGCAGATTTTACTTCTCCCAGAGAAGATAATAATTCTTCGAGATAATCTTTAGCAAACTGGTCATGAATAAATCTAGTCATAGGTTTATCTAAGATGATTTAATAACTTATCTCGCAATTGCTTAATCCGATCGCGATATTTAGCCGCTGCCTCGAATTCTAGATTTTTCGCAGCTTCTTTCATTTGCGCTTCTAGTTGTTGAATTAACTCGGGAATTTGTTCTAAAGAAAGTTCTTCTATATTCTCACAAACCTGCTCTAATTGTTGGGAATTTAGGCGACGGGAAATATCCAGAAAAGCCAAAATTGAATTACTCGACCTTTTAACAATCGGTTGCGGAATAATCCCATGTTTTTGATTATATTCCTCTTGAATAGCTCGCCGTCTCTTGGTTTCTTCGATCGCATTAATCATACTATCAGTGAGATTATCTCCGTAAAGAATTGCCTGACCGCGAATATGACGAGCAGCCCGGCCAATAGTTTGAATTAAAGAGCGGGTAGCCCTTAAAAATCCTTCCTTATCTGCGTCTAAAATCGCCACCAAAGACACTTCCGGCAGGTCTAACCCCTCGCGAAGCAAATTCACCCCGATCAGCACGTCAAAGACCCCTTCTCGCAGGTCTTGAATAATTTCAATCCGTTGAATTGATTGAATTTCCGAATGTAGATATCTAACTTTAATTCCCCTTTCTTGCAAGTATTCGGTTAAATCTTCGGCCATGCGTTTAGTTAAAGTGGTAATCAAAACCCGTTCATTTAACCGCACTCGCTCCTTAATTTCCCCTAATAAATCATCCACTTGTCCCTCGGTTGGTCGCACAAAAATCTCCGGGTCTAAAACTCCCGTCGGTCGGATAATTTGTTCGACAATGCGATTTTCTGACTGTTCTAATTCCCAATCTCCCGGAGTGGCCGAAACAAAAATACACTGATTAACTTTCTGCCAAAATTCTTCCGACTTCAAAGGACGATTATCCGCAGCACTGGGTAAACGAAACCCGTGATCGATCAAAACTTTTTTTCGTGATTGATCGCCATTATACATCCCGCGAATCTGCGGCACACTGACATGGGATTCATCGACAACTAATAACCAATCTTGGGGAAAATAATCCACCAAACATTCCGGCGGTTCCCCCGCTAATCTACCCGCTAAATGCCGCGAATAATTTTCCACGCCATTACAATAACCCACTTCCTGCAACATTTCTAAATCATAACGAGTCCGCTGATCCAACCGTTGCGCTTCCAGTAATTTACCCGCTTTTTCTAACTCCAATAAACGATTATCTAACTCCGTTTTAATATCCCGACAGGCCACCTCTAAACGTTCCTCTGGGGTAACAAAGTGACGGGCCGGATAAATACTAATTCGCTCTAATTTTTGCAAAACTTCCCCCGTCAGGGGATCGAGATAACGAATACTTTCAATCTCATCGCCAAAAAAATCAATTTTAATCACCCGATCCTCGTAAGCGGGAACAATTTCCAAAATATCGCCCTTCAGACGAAAACGACCGCGAGTTAACTCCAAATCATTGCGATTGTACTGCACTGATACCAAAGCGCGTAATAATTGCCTTTGGTCGAACTCTTGACCAACTGTTAAGGAAATCGCCGCTTTCAGGTATTCCGCCGGCATTCCCAAACCATAAATACAACTAATGGAAGCGACGACGATCACATCCCTGCGTTCAAACAGCGATCGCGTGGCTGAATGGCGCAGCATATCGATCTCATCATTAATCGAAGAACTCTTTTCGATGTAGGTATCGCTGACGGGAATATAAGCCTCCGGTTGATAGTAGTCGTAATAGCTGATAAAGTATTCCACGGCGTTATTAGGGAAAAATTGCCGCAATTCGTTACATAATTGGGCAGCCAGGGTCTTATTATGAGCTAGGACAAGGGTAGGCCTGCCAATTTTCTCGATCACAGCGGCAATGGTGAAGGTTTTGCCGGTACCGGTTGCCCCTAGGAGAGTTTGGAAACGATGCTGGTTTTGCAGGGAATCTACTAATTTATCGATCGCTGCCGGTTGATCCCCGGTGGGTTGAAAGGGTGCTTGTAGTTGAAAAGCGGTCATTAGCGGCTAGGTGTAGAGAACAGGCAAAATAAATTATCAATCAAATTACCAACACTGATAGGGTTTTGGGGAAAGAAAGATGTATCTTAATATTAGAGAGGATTTTAAAAAAAGATTAAAAGTCTTCGAGAATACCCTAAACTTAAATCTTATCGTTTCCCCGAAGCTATTAACGGAAAGGAGTATCAGGTTATGACGGTGGAAAATCTAGAAACGAACGGGACTCAAACCCCAGCAACCACAGAAGAAAAGACCAGCAGCTCACGCGGTAAAGCTACTACAGCTAAAACCGCCAAAGATAAAGAAGTGGTCGCCCTTTCGGTCAAAGGTAGTGCCGATAAGGAATCCAAAGCCTTAAAATTCTATCAACCTGAACATCGCTTACCCGAAAATCGTCCTGTTGGTACTAGCCATCTTCACTTCACGGAAGATGAAATGTTACCAGGAGGCCGTCCTGTGGAAGTTAGCCATCTGAAAGTGGTTAGTACCTACTCTTCCGTCGGTGGATTGCGTCCTGTCGGCTCTAGTGGTATGGAAATCAGTAGCACTCTAGCGATCTCCGGCAATCGTCCGATCGCTCTGAGTCATCTGCACATTAGCGAAACTTATACAGTCATGGGTAATCGTCCCGTTGCTTCCAATGAAATCGATGATCCCGAAACTCTAATGGGATTTTTAGACTAATTGTTTTGTTGATCAAGATAGATGTTTTCCCTGTCCCAGACGGGGAATTTATTTTTTTTCCCTTTACTTAATCACGATATTGAGCAATTAGTTGGTATTTCCCTGGTTTTAATTGCAGAGCGAATAAGCCATCCTGAGAGATTCCCTGACTGCTAATCATTCCCTTGGGATTAGTTTCAAAGTGCCAGCGACTAAAATAAGTAATTCCCAGATCAACCTGAGTATCTGAGACGATTTGGCAATCCCAAATACGATTATATAAAGAAGCTTTGACCATAGCTAATTGACCGTCACCATTGCGAACATAATGGTCTTGATAACCTTGAGCAGGAGAAACGGTATTACCTTGAAATTTCCAGAAAGGCGTTTTCTCACTAAGGGCAGCGGGAAGATAATCTACCACATCTGGGACAATTAAGAGACCGGCCGCTAGATTAAATCCTTTACCTCCGACTTTAATTGGTTCTACTGGTAAAAAATTAGCCGTTGCTGTTCTTTGAGATTGATAAGATGGCTGTTTAATCCTGGCAGTAATCAAGTTATTGAGTTGTTCTTTGGCTTGGGAATCTTGGTAAAGAGGAGTTAGAACGCTTGATAATAAAAGATAATGGGGAATAGACAAACCAGCAATGACTAACAAACTGACTAAAAGCCGTTTTTTCAACTGGTTAAAATTCACGGAAATAGAGAGAATCGCCAAAGTAGAAACCAAACCCGCTGCCACGGCAATAAAGCGAAAGGGAAACTGGATTTTTTGCAGGGGAAAAATGATTTTGTAGAATGGTAAAGAAAGAGGTGAAATCATCAATAAACTCAGTCCCGACAAAACTATGAGAGCAACCGGATCAAAATCAAATTTTTCTAATTTATTTCTTCTCTGCCAAACTGCTCGAATACTTAAGAGATAGATAATTAGATAGATGCTGAAAATGATACTAATGATAAAAGTATGTCGATTTTGATAAAAGTTATTACCAAAAGCCACCCAATCACCCAAAGAAGTCCCTATCGGTTGACGAATTTCTTTTAAATTGAAAACCGCAGGAAATAAGTACGTAAAAGAAAAAATTATACCGATGATAAAGAAGAGAATCCGCCAGACAAAATCTCGAAAATTTCTATTTTTTAACAGGATAATTACCGAATAAATACCAAACAAAAAAAATATAATAATCAGACTGGGTAGATGAGCTAATGCTATCAAAGAAGTTGTAATTGTTAATGCTAAACCATTAGCAAAAGTAATCCTAGTAGAAACTTTTAGAAGTGCGGTCACAAAAAAAGGCATTAAAGCAATAGCCAAGCACTCTGCTAAAGCACCCCGCCAAAATAAACAGTAAAATAGGTAAGGATTAATTACTAAAATAATAATTAGTTGATAGTAAAGTATGCCCCTTATTTTGAATAAATATGCCGCTAAAGTTGAGGCACTAATTATATTGATCAGCAAAATAGTTAGCACGGTAAATCTTAGAGCAACAACTGGAGAAAATCCGAGCAAATGATAGGGAAAAGCTACATATCTTAAAAGAGGAGGATAGAATAAAAATGCTGCATTTCCATAGCCTCCATAGCCTTGAGCATACCATTTTGGGAATAAGTCTCCAGACTTAACTTGCTCTGCCCAAAAACTATTCCAAAATAAATGAACAAGACCATCATTTGTTCTTTCTGGAGCGAATAAGAAAGCTAACCAAGTGCTACCTATAATCAAAAACACCAGAAGAGCGAAACTAAGTTGTTTTCTATGTAATCGAGCAAGACTAACAAGTATATTCATGATCAGGTAAGCAGAAGATTTTAGTTTTTTCCTCATTATCTAATCCTAGATTTTAGCAATATCAAGCTAGAGAATTAAATAAATTTTTATCTATTAAATTAAATAGATTTTTTACTTATTTATTTCGGGAAACTTCTTAGGGTAAATTTTAGCATAAACTAAACTAGCTTTTTCAGATAATACTTGAATTTCATAGTCAGAAGATAAATTCTCAAAATCTTCTTTACTCATAATAATTTCATGATTTTTATCGCTATTGACGGCAGTTTTAAGTTCTTCGGCACTCCTCGCCCACCAAATCGGTCTATTACTATAAAATAAGGCACTGGGGTGATTAAGATCAGCAGATAACTTAGCAATTATTAAGGTATTTTTCTTACTAAAATACTCTTGCCCAGCCACTTCTGCTAAAGCAGCTAGGGGAGTTACTCTTGCGGTATAAAGTCCTCGAACTTCTCTGATTCCAGAAAAGACAAAAACTGCAAATAGTAAAATAGTCGCCGATTTAGGAGTAAGCCTTTTCAGTAAAATGAGAACGAGTATAGTTGCTGCGATCACAAAACAGAAAACTGCTACTATCTGTTTAACTGAAGGACTGATAATACCAACAATTTTGAGAGGCGTTAAAGGAAAAATAACTAAAGCCACAGTTGCGATACTAATCAATATCCACGAACGAGCAGTAGAAGAAGTTTGTGCCTTTTGAAATAAATAACCGATAAAAATTGCAAAAATCGGATAAAGGGGAAGAATATACCAGCTTAATTTGGTTGATACCAAACTATATAAACTAAAAACCACCAGAAAGAAAACCATTAGAATTCTCGACGAGCTATGGGGCTTTAAAGTATCTTTTGCGCTGAGGATAAATGCAAAAGGAATTAGATAAACCCAAGGAAAAAAGAATTTAATAACTGTTCGGAAGTATGAGAGAAAGTCTCCACTGTTTCCCTCTAGGGGACGGGTAGCCCGTTCAACCACATGATAACCTAAATATTTATCCAAAAAAGCCTGTCCATGGTGTAGTAGCACTGTTAAATGCCAGGGAAGAATTATCAAGGTAGCCAAGACAATACTTAGCCAAAAATGTTTCGATTTAAAAGTAGTTAAGAACTGCCTTTCAATTAATAGCGTTATCATAATGGCAGCTGGTGCAACAATGGCAGCAAAACCTTTAACCATAAAAGCCAAGGCACAAGCAGTACCAATAAAATACCACCATTTTTGATTGCCTTGGCCAAGATTAAGATAACCGTAAAGTGATAGAAATAGAAAGAATGTCAGCATCATATCGGTGGTACCAAACCGAGCAGAATTGACAAATTGATAACTGGACAACAAAATCAACGAAGCAAAAACTCCTGCCCAATATCCATAAACTTTTTTACCAATTAAATAGATAATAGCAATTAAGGCGACTCCCGACAAAGCCGAAGCCGCTCTTGCCCAGAATTCGTCAACCCCAAATAATTGAAAAAAAGCAGCGGTTGACCAGATAAATAGGGGGGGTTTATGAAACCAAGGCACATATCCATAATGTAGAGTTATCCAGTCACCATTTTGTACAATCTCTTTAGAAATTTGTGCGTATATAGCTTCATCCCAATCTTCTAAACTCCTCTGTCCTAATTTCCAGAGCAGGACGATTGCCGATAGAGAAAATAGTAACCAGAGAGTGGGATCTTTAAATTTCGAGATAATGACTTGGATTTGCTCAGTTTTTAGCATGGAATTAAACAGATTAAATAGAAGATAGATTTTGCCTTCGATCCCCCCTGCACCCCTTAGTAAGGCGGGTGCCGAGCCCCCCTTAATCCCCCTTAATAAGGGGGGTGTCTGACAATTTTTAACGCCTACCTACTTAGTAGTTATTTATTTGATTATTTTCTTTCGGGTTTTAAGACAATAAAATAGAAAGGTTAAAATGTCAAAAAAATACCAAACCACTCCCACCAAGATCGAGCATCTAAGATGCCCATAAATTTCAGGTTAATCGGCCATGTTTTCCAGAAAGCCGAGAAGATTGCTTACATTAGGATAATCCTTGATATAAACCGTCCCCTAGCCAGCGGAAAACCACAGACGTTTTACCAAGATGTTATCAAAAACTACCAGAATTGTAAAGTAAATTAACAAGCAGTGGTTACAACAAGCAAAAACCCTCACCCTGATTACAGCTTTTCTCATAAAGATGAAGTATAACCGGAGAGGGCATCATCTCTCATCTCTTGCTGACATACCTCTCCATTAAGATAACTGCTATAATCATCATCTCTTGTTGAATCGGGTGACGAAGACCTTTAATCGATATGAGTATCCGATCTATTATAGATTGATTAGGTGCTTCTGTTAAGCTGTCTTTGTACAATGTTCGGTAGCTAATTTCAATGATACCCCACCAGGTTTCTCATGATGACCAAACCAATTCTTCTTATCGTCACTTGCCTAATGCTGCTTTGCTGTAGTTTCGGATTATTAAATCTTACCTACGATGCTTCAGTTTTACCACCGCAGCAATATTATCAGATTCGATCGCTTCATAGTCGCGATGGTATCGGTAAATTTTATCTAGGACGGGAAATCGCTAAAGTCATGGGACACCAAGAAATGTTATGGTTAGAACGTCCTAGTCGCCGGTTCACGGAAAAACCCGATGATCTGATCACCGCACTACATTTAAAACCCACAGACCTAGTGGCAGATATCGGCGCGGGGACAGGTTATTTGAGTTTTCCTATGGCGAATTTAGTAGAACAAGTTTTCGCTGTCGATGTGCAACCGGAAATGTTAGGGGCAATTGATTTTTTAGCCGAGGAAAATCAAGTGAAGAATATAACCACAATTCTCGCCACAGAAACCGATCCCAAATTGCCTATAAATGCGCTCGATTTAGCTTTAATGGTCGATGCTTATCACGAATTTTCCTCTCCCCGCGAGATGATGGAGAATCTGGTCAAATCCTTAAAACCCGATGGTAGGGTGGTATTAGTAGAATACCGTCGTGAAAATCCCCTGATTCCGATCAAGGCCCTTCATAAAATGACCCGCAGACAGGTAGAAAAAGAAATGGCCGCTATCGGTTTACTGCCAGAAGAAATCATCGAGACTTTGCCCCAACAACATTTAATGATTTTCCAGAAAACAAATTCAAATTAGCAAGTTAACCTCAGCTAATCCACGGGACTGTCCTTTTGGATTAACACCTCACCAGCGATTAAACGTCGGGCTGCCGACAGCAACACATCCTCAATATAGGGCTTGACAAAATAACCTTTTGCCCCTTTAGCGGCGGCGAGATGCTGCATTTTTTGCGCCCCTCGCGAGGTAATCATCGCTACTGGTATCCCCTGAAGTTGTTCATCCCTTTGCAGACGAGAGAGCAATTCTAACCCATTCAGACGAGGCATTTCGATATCGCAGAGAATCAGATCACAAGCTAATCCGGCCCGTAATTTTTCCCATGCTTCTAAACCGTCCCGGGCCTGTTCAACGCGATAACCGGCTTTAACAAAAGAAATCGCTAACATTTCCCGCACCATTACCGAATCATCGACAATCAACACCAGAGGACTCGATTGTTCCCAGAAATTAGGAAGATTACTGTCAATAATCGTTTTATCGGGGGATAAAGGCCGATTAGAAGTCGCTTTAATACTATTAGCTAGTAACACTTCCCCCGCAATCATTCTTTCAGCCGCCGAGAGTAAATCTCTTTCCGTGTAGGGCTTAGTAAAATAACCACTAGCTCCTAATGTCGCCGCCATCTGACGATGACGTTCCGCTCCTCGGGAAGTCAATAAAGCCACGGGAATCGACCTTAATCGGGGGTCTTTTTGCAAATTATACAGTAATTCTAGGCCATTCATGCGGGGCATCTCGATATCGCAGAAAACGATATCACAGGGCAAACCGCCGCGTAATTTTTCCCAAGCTTCTTGACCATCCCGGGCCTGTTCCACACGATAACCGGCTTTACTAAAGCTTAAAGAGAGCAATTCCAGGACAGTAATCGAATCATCGACAATCAGAACCATAGCCTCCGATTTTTGGCTAGTTTCCACCGCTACGGGAGGGAGAGGTTGGCGCCAAAGACCACCGTTATCGGCACGCAGACGACCCCTGGCGATGTCAATTAACTCTAACACATCGCCGATCGGCATTACCGTACCATCGCCCAAAACCGTCGCCCCGGCAATCCCAGCCGTTTTCGGAATCGGTCCTTCGATCTGTTTGATGACGATTTCCAGTTCACCAATCACTTGATCCACCTGTACCGCGAGGAGATTATTACCACCGCGCAGGATCACGATCGAAAAAGAGTCTTCCTCCTGTTTGCCGGTGTAAAAACTACCCCGACTTAGTTGCCGATTGTAGGAAAGCAATTCGCTCAAGGGTTGGAAGGGTAGTAAAGTATTTTGCCAGAAAACGCAGCGCCGTCCCTCTTGATCGATTTGCATCTCGCTGGCCCGGAAATCCTTCATATCTTCCACTCCGTCCATGGAGAAACCGATGCGCGCATGATTACTAACACAACAGAGCGCCTTACAGATACTCAGGGTTAGGGGTAAACGGATAGTAAAAGTGGTTCCTTTGCCCAGTACCGAGTCAATAGTCACAGTCCCGCGCACCTCGATTAAACTGGTACGCACCACATCTAAACCCACCCCACGACCGGCAAAATCATCGGCCTGATCTTTGGTACTAAAACCGGGGTGAAAGAGGAGTTCATAGACTTCTTGGGGACTGAGGTGTTCAGCTTCCCGATCGCCGATCAGGCCTTTTTCGATCGCCTTGCGTTTAACCCGATCGGCATCAATACCGGCCCCATCATCACTAACGGTGATCACGGTTTGATTGCCCTGTAGGAATGCCAGGACAGAGATAGTACCGAGGGCAGGTTTCCCTTTGGCCATGCGTTCTTGGGGTGATTCAATACCGTGGGTGATCGCATTGTTGACCAGATGGGTCATCGGACTATTGAGATGTTCGAGGATCATCTTATCGATGAGAACATCACCCCCTTCCACTTTTAATTTGGCTTGTTTATCGAGTTTCAGGGAAATATCGCGAATTGCCCGGGGTAGGCGATCGGCGGTTTGACGAAAGGGAACCATGCGCGATTTGGTCATCCCTTCCTGTAGTTGGTTGGTGGCCTGTCGCAGACTGCGCGTCACCTGATCGGTTTCATCGACGACAAATTGAAGATCAGAGGCCGATTCTCGCACTCGCACGATCAATTCGATCATCTCTTGGGATAATAAATGGAAATCGGTAAAACGGTCGATCTCTAGGGCATCTAGTTCGCCGGTCATAGCCGAATTGCCCTGATTTTTTCCTTTAACTCTGCCGTAACCGATGGTACCGCCGGCATTGCGACTAGCCAGTAAAGCCCCTTCTAGGAGGCTTCTTTCATAGAGATCCTGCATCCGACCGCCCACATCGCTGAGATTTTGGACGCAGGTTAGCAAATTATCTAAAAACAGACGCAGGCGATCCTGTTCCTCTTCAAGGCGATTGCGTTTAACCACCAGTTCCCCGATCAGATTGCTGAGGTTATCCAATTGTTTGATCGGCACCCGCATCGTTTGTTCAAAAGCTTTACTGACAAGGGGACGCAGGTTATTTGACCCGACCGTTGGACTGAAACTGGCGACCGGATTTGCCGCCATCACCTGATTGGTTTCTTCGAGGAGTTTTTCTAAATCCTTGAATTCATCCTCTAGCAGGCTTTCTGGGGCAATTTCCAGTGATTCTAACCCTTGCAGAGGTTCCGCCGCAGCCCCCGTGTCCCCTGCTGTGGATTCCGAGAGGAGGACTTCTAGGGATTCCAAGATGTCTGGTAGTGGCGGTTGCTCTGGTGGCGTGGGTTTTTCCAGAAAAGCTTCTAAGTCTTCGAGGCTGTCGTAAAAATTGGGGTGGCCGATGATTATAATTGCTTCTGAGTCCTCGACCAACTGGTTTTCCAGCAGCAGAGATGCGAGATCATCCCCATCTTCCGGTTCTAACTTGGGAGCGGCTCCGCGGGTAGAATAAAGATCATTACTGGCGGATTCTTCCCAATTGATGCTACCGCCAAAAAGTTCCTCTAATTCCCTTTCCGAGGTCAAATAAGACATGGTTTGGCCAAGAGAAGCCCCAGACGCTGGAGAGGAACTCTGCTCGAATAAAAAGCTCAGTTCGTCTAGAGCCTCATTACCGTCGGTGTCTTTGTCTTCTAAACTCTCTAACAACTGTTCGATGTCTTCGTTAAAGAGATGATCCGAGTCGGGTTTCATCATGATTTGCTTCCTGCCAAGTCTTCCTTTTTGGTTAACCAATACGGTCTCTCTAGCTTCAGATTACCCAGAATTTTACCCGATAACTCTATCCACTAGCAATTTTTTTATGGCTAATCAAACTCTTGGACTCGATCAACAATTTTATTCCTATTATCAATCTATCTGTCTGCGAGAATCTCCTATTTTAGCTCAATTACGTCAAGAAACTGCCTCTCAACCCCTGGCAGTCATGCAGATTTCCCCCGAACAAGGTCAATTTATGGCTTTTTTGGTACAGGCGATCGGAGCGAAAAAAGCCCTAGAAATAGGGGTTTTTACTGGTTATAGTGCGCTAGTGGTGGCCTTAGCTTTACCCCCAGAAGGCAAGCTGATCGCCTGTGATCTAAGCGAAGAATATACCAGTATAGCCCGCCGTTATTGGCAGCAGGCCAGTGTCACCGCTAAAATCGATTTAAGAATTGCTCCGGCCCTGGAGACTTTAGATCAATTAATCGCCGGGGGAGAAAGTAATAGTTTTGATTTTGTCTTTATCGATGCCGATAAAAGTAATTATGATCGCTACTACGAACGGGCTTTACAATTGGTCAGAAGCGGCGGAATTATCGCTATCGATAATGTTTTTTGGTCGGGACGGGTAGCGGCGGCCGATAGCACCGATAATCGCACCAAAATTATCCGTTCCCTTAATGCCAAAATTCAGCAGGATGAACGGGTAAATATCAGTATTATTCCCATTGGTGATGGGTTGACCCTGGCCATGAAAAAGTGAAGAAGTTAAGGGGGATTAGAAAAGCTTTTGCTCTTGCGGAAACCACCTAGGACAACGCTACATCCCTTAAGCTCCTTAACGACAGCACTAAGTTATCAGTTCAACGGAGAGGGTGGGATTTGAACCCACGTTAGGTGTGACCCTAAAGCAGATTTCGAGTCTGCCGCATTCAACCACTCTGCCACCTCTCCACAGGGTTTGAGTCTGGATTATTATTTTAACAGATTACTTGCCCTAGTATTGATTTTTTTTATGAATCAAGCTCCTTTTCTTCCAGTTAACCATCCCCGGCCTAACTTTCTCCACTGGTTAGGGAGTCTCTGGAAATTTTCCCGTCCCCATACGATTATCGGCACTTCTTTAAGTGTTTTAAGTCTGTATTTAATTGCTTTGGGCAATATCAGCGATTTTTTTAGCCATTGGCCGGTTTTATTGCTCACTTGGGTCGCTTGTCTTGCGGGTAATGTCTATATCGTCGGTTTAAATCAGTTGGAAGACATCGACATCGATAAAATCAATAAACCCCAGCTTCCCCTAGCCAAGGGCGAATTTTCTCGGTTAACAGGAGGGTTAATCGTGGGTTTTACTGGTATTTTAGCAATTATACTGGCTTTTATCGGTGGTTTTTGGCTGTTAATCACCGTGGGCATTAGTTTACTCATCGGTACTGCCTATTCCTTGCCACCAGTGCGTTTAAAACGCTTTCCCCTCTGGGCAGCCTTCTGTATTTTTACCGTCCGGGGTGTCATCGTTAATTTAGGTCTTTTTCGCCACTACAACACAGTTATTAATCAAAATCAGTCTATCTATCCCTCAGTCTGGGTTTTAACAGCTTTTGTTCTCGTTTTCACCTTTGCAATCGCTATTTTCAAGGATGTTCCTGATCTAGAAGGCGATCGCATTTACCAAATTACCACTTTTACCCTCCTTCTCGGCCCCGAAAAAATCTTAACAATTTCCCTATTGACAATTTCTCTGTGTTATGCTGGGATGATTGCCGTCGGTCTCTTGGGGATAACCGGAATTAATTCTCCTCTGGCCATTGTCGCCCATCTGCTCCTACTTCTTCTTCTTTGGTGGCGTAGTCGCAGGGTAAATTTAGAAGATAAAAGCGAAATCAGCCGATTTTACCAATTTATTTGGAAATTATTCTTCCTAGAATACCTTATATTTCCCATCGCTTGTTTAATATGAAAATATCTCCTTTTTTAGCGGTGATTCCCTTACTTTGGCTAGGTGGTACAAGCGCACCTAGTCAAGAAACCATCGATCCGCAATTATTAACCGGCAACCTTCGTTTAACCCTGAAAAATGGCGTTTGGAAACTGTGGCAAGATAAACCAGTTTATCAAAATCTTACCCTAGATTTAAGCTGCGATCAATCCGTTTGTCAGCCGTCGGTGTGGGGATACGCACCCAAATTCAATAAAGAAGTGGATCACCAAGGTACGGTAAAAGCGATTAAATTAGACAACGCTTGGCGATTACAGGTGAAAATCAAGATTCAAACTCACCCTTGGCAAGCGGAAGTCAGGGAAGCTATTTATAATATCGAAATTGTCCCCTACCAAGACCAACTTATCGGCAGTTATCAAGGTACTTTAGGGGGAAGAAGACTACAAAACAAAGTTAATGGTACAATTTCCCCTTTATGGCCTAATCCTGTCCCTAATCATCAACCCCTACAAGCGCGAGAACATCCCCGTTTAATCTTTCGCAAGTCAGAATTAACTAATCTCAGAGAAAAAGAGAAAACTCCCATCGGTCAAACTATTATCGCCCAATTAAACAACAGTTTACAAGAAAAAATTTATTATGATGGTTATGTGCCTAATGGCGGTTATCATGCCACAGGTCATTGTTTTTTAGCAATTTTAAATCAAGATCAAAAATCAGCAGAAACCGCCTGGGAAATTCTCGAAAAAACCCGTAAAAATCGGGGAAGGAGAATCTTAGAACAATCTCCAATTGTCGCCGGAGTCGCTCTCGCCTACGATCTTTGTTATGATTTTTGGGGAGAAAAGCGCCAACAGGAAATTACTCGCTGGTTATCCAGTGAAAGTAAAAAACTTCTCAGTGGTTTACCCAAAAATGATTGGAATGGAGACGCAGTTAGTAACTGGAATGCGCGGGCCAGAGGTGCGGCAGGATTAGCTAGTTTAGCGATTCTCAAGGAAGATTTACCACCCGATCCCCTCTATTATCCCTCTGCACAGGTGGAAATGGCGAAACGTCACATCGAACGCTATTTTACCACAGCTATCGGCGATCGAGGATTTGGCACGGAAGGAGATTTATACAGCACCGAACCCATGGTTATTTCTGTTTTTCCTTTTTTGCAAGGGTATCGAAATAGTCTCGGATTAGACTTAGTAACTGGTTCCTCGGCAGCCCAATTGATTCCCCATTATTTAACCAGAATTGTCCCTAAAAATGGTCAATTATTGATTCCTGCCTACGGTAGACATCAGATGTTTGTAGGGGTATCTTTATTAACTATCGGATTGGGAATTACCGATAAATCATGGCTACCAGCAATAAAATGGCGATTACAAGGTCAAGAAAAACAACTTTTTCACCCCCATTATCCTCATATTGCCCCTTTTCTCCTCGCTGCTTATCCATCTAATCTTATCCCAGAAAATCCCGAACGCCAACTTGACCGGGTTTTAGTTGATCAACAAAAGGGATTTTATGCTTTTCGTAATCGCTGGCAAAATGAAGAGGATTTTGTCGCTAGTATCTATCTCAAACAGCAACCTTTTGTGGGGGGATGGTCTTTTCCCGATGTCGCTAGTGTGAGAATTTGGGGATTAGGAGGACATTGGGCGAGTTTTGAGGGGTCAAAAGGCGACTGGAACTCGGAAAATACGGTTATTTTCCCGAAAACACCGCCTTGGTTTCAGGCAAAACCGATAACTTTTCAATCTAGTCCCGATGGTTCGGGAGTAATTACGTTAAAAACTGATAAAATCATGGTTAAAGGGGCTAATCCACCAGCAGGAGTCGCTTTAGTACGCTCTTTCGCCGTCGATTACGGACTGTCCTCTGGTTCCCCCGGATTATTCGTCTTGATGGATAAATTATTAGGTAAAGTCGATGAACCAGAATTTATTAATAAAACTTGGGTGATGAATACCCAGGGAAATGTCACTCTCGGAAAAAATAGTTTTACTATCACTCAAAATGGTGCAAATATGCAGGGAACTTTTATCACCCCCGTGACTTTAAAAGTCGAGAAAACTAATACGGGTAAACGCATTTTAGCCACGGGTAGCGAGGATTTTTTTCTGGTGATGACCGTGCAGAAAAGTCGCCCCCCAGCAGTTAAAATTATTGGTAAGGGATTAGATGCGATCGTGCAAATTGGCTCCCAAGAAATCTCAATTATCGACGGTGCAGTTAGATTAAAAGAGATGAATTTAAAAGAACCATAAAAATTGCCAATCGACCCCAAAAAAGTCAATAGTTCTCAAGTAGAATTTGTCAAGATGATAACTATTTGAGCAATTATTGATGATATAATTGATACTGCTGACCAAAATAGCCCCTAAATTTAGAACTATCTAGAATTGCATCGATAATTTAATTTCCGCCTAACTAAACTATGACTAAATATCATCAAATCACCGTTAATAATCGTCAGACGGGCGAAAAATTTACCACCACCGTTCCCGACGATAACTATATACTGCACAGTCTGGAAAAACAGGGTCATCAATTACCCTTTTCCTGTCGCAATGGAGCTTGTACCAGCTGCGCAGTCAGGGTATTATCAGGAGATATTGATCAACCAGAAGCGATTGGACTATCACCGGAATTAAAAGCCAGAGGTTATGCTTTACTTTGTGTCAGTTATGCCCATAGCGATATGGAAGTAGCTACCCAAGACGAAGATGAAGTCTATGAACTGCAATTCGGTCGCTTTTTTGCCCGTGGGAAAGTGCGTTTTGGTTTACCCTTAGATGAGGAATAGATTAGGGATTAATCGTGCTAGATACCAGCAGCCAATTAGAAAAATACCTAGACATTGCCAGCGAAGCCGCCCTAGCGGCGGGAACGCTTATCCTCGATAATTGGGGCAAAATCGAGACAATAGAAGAAAAAGGGCGATCGGGCGATTTAGTGACGGAAATAGATCGTCGAGCAGAAACAGAAATTCTCAAAGTTATTGGCCGTCACTTTCCCAAACACGGGATTTTAGCGGAAGAATCGGGAAAACTGCCAGGGACAGAAAGCGACTATCTCTGGGCGATCGATCCTCTCGATGGCACCACCAACTATGCCCACGGTTATCCCGTATCCGTCGTCTCCATCGGACTACTGATCGCAGGGAAAGCAAAAGTGGGAGTCATCTATAACCCCTTTAGAAAGGAACTATTTCGGGCAGCCAGGGGTTTGGGGGCCACCCTGAACCGTCGTCCCATCCATGTCTCCCAGACAAGTGAACTAGAAAAAAGTTTACTGGTGACGGGCTTTGCCTATGATCGCTGTCAAACCCCCGATAATAATTATGCTGAATTCTGTTATCTGACCCATCTGACCCAAGGGGTACGCCGCAGCGGTTCCGCTGCCAAAGACTTAACCGATGTGGCCTGTGGGCGCTTAGATGGTTATTGGGAACGAGGGATTAATCCCTGGGATATGGCTGCGGGAATTATTCTGATCGAAGAAGCTGGCGGTAAAATTACCGCCTACGATGAGAGTCCTTTTCTGATGGAAACGGGGCGAATCCTGGCCACTAACGGACAGATTCACACCTCCTTAAGCCAAGCTCTGCAAAAAGCGGCCTCTTGGAGCTTTCAGTTTTAATTCTTTTCCTAGACCTCCCGCAAAAGTAAGTTCTCGAGGCGCTATCGGGTCAAAAAAATATCTAAAACATCTGTCTTTTTTCTCCGCCTGTCTTGGAGTCTTCTGTCTAGGATTCTACTCACCTAACGGAAGATTTTTGATTTTTGCGGGAGTTCTAATATTTATTGCGATTATCATTTCGATTAAAGTTAGGATACTCTCTATGACTTTTCCAATTTCCCAGGGATTATTTCAATATGATTTAATCGATCACTTCGCTATTTTAGGAGTCTCGATCGATGCCGAACAGGAGGAGATTCGCGAGCGTTACTTAAAAATTGCCTATAAACTCCATCCCGATACCTGTCGCATTCACACCCCCGCCGAAAGGGAACAGGCTAATCAGTTACTCGCAAAATTAGTTAACCCAGCCTACGAACATCTGGGCTACAACCTATCTCGGGAAGAATTCCGGCTTATTTTAGCACAAATGGGCAAGGCAATGGCGAGGGATTCGGGTAAAATTACCATCAGTAGCGAACCAGCTAGAAAACTAGCCCAATCTAGCGCTAACTATGAATTAGCCTATCAAAAAATTTTGCAATCTTTGGCGATCGATCAATATACCGCCCTAGAAAATGCCTATCAGAAAATCGCCCAACTCAGTGAACTCAATCTGGTTTATCTGGTCTTAACCGAAGGTCGGGGCAACAAGAAAGCCCCCCCGAAAGTCTTTATCTCCCAGGGCAATACTAACCAGTCCGAGTTAGTTGCAGCGGCTGTCACCACGGCAGCCGAGGCTAAAGCCAAGGAATCGCCCCTAGAAGCCTATATTCGCCGGGCTCAAGCCTCTCTTGACCAAAATAATCCCGCCCAAGCTTTGCGAGAATTGCGCGATGCCCTGCGGGAAGAACCGGATAATAGCATCTGTCACGCTCTGCTCGGTTTAGCCTACCTGCGACAAAATCAACTCTCCATGGCCCGGGTTCATATCAGTCGCGCTTGGCAAGCCAGCCCCAAAGATACGACGGTGATTAGATGCAAACGGGAACTAGATCAAGTAGTTAATCCTAATACTGAAATGCAAGACCAGAAGGGACAAAAAAAGGAAGGAGATCGCAAGGGCGGTTTTTGGTCTCTATTTGGTGGTAAAAAGAATAAATAGGACTAACCAGTGCCACCGATTTTGATCAGCAAACTCCCATGATTCATCAACCCCCGGCGGGGACAAGGGATTTATTACCCCTAGAAGTTACCCAAAAAGGCTGGATTAACGATCGCCTTCAGTCTGTCTTTCAGCGTTGGGGCTATCAAAGGATTGTCACCTCCACCATTGAATGGCTCGATACCCTCACCGCAGGCGGTACGATCAATCCGGGCACCGTGATCCAACTGCACGGGGATAGTCAAGGACTATCGGGATTACGCCCTGAATTAACCGCTTCCATTGCCCGTAGTGCCGTCACCCGCATGAGTGGGGAGTCCTATCCCCAACGTCTCTGTTATCGGGCTAACGTTTTTCGTCGCCCTAGTGCCGCTTATCACGGTCGTCAAGTGGAATTCTATCAAGCAGGGGTAGAATTGCTCTTTTCCGGCGGTTTACTAGCTGATGCCGAGATTTTACTGCTCTTGGCTGACTGTTTCGATAGTTTGGCCGTCCCTAACTGGCAGATTATTCTAGGAGAAGCGGGTTTGACTCGTTCCCTACTTTCTCCTTTTCCCGGTCCCTTGCGGGAACAGGTAAAACGCTGTTTAGCCCTCCTTGACTACGTTAGCCTCGAAAATCTTCCCTATCCCAACGAAACCCTCCGGCAGCAAGCCCGACAATTATTTCACCTGCGCGGTAATCCTGAGGATGTCCTCGCACAAGTGGCAGTATTAGCCCAGGAAGAATCGGCCCAAAAAGCCGTTAATAACCTTAAATCCCTAGTAGAGCTGCTTAATGCTGATCGCTCTGAACCCTTCCCCCTAATTCTCGATTTAAGTCTCATTCAAACCTTTGATTACTACACCGGCATCGTTTTTAAAGCGGTTAGTGATCACCAGCAAAATCTCAGTATTTTAGGCCAGGGCGGACGCTATGATCAATTATTGGGCGTTTTTCATCCCCAGGGTCAATCGGCTCCCGGTATCGGTTTTTCCCTGAATATCGAAGAACTGCACGAAAGTTTATTATCAGGGCAGACTTTACCCAGTCAAGCTCCTCCCCTCGACTGGTTGTTTATCCCTTTGGGCAATAACGCCCAGATAGCGACTTTTAGTAAAGCTCGCTCCCTTCGCACCAGTGATCCGAATCTGAGGGTGGCGATCGATTTAGGTGGTCGCAGCGAGGCACAAATTCGCACCTATGCCCGCGATCGAATGATTAAAAATCTCGCCTGGGTGCGAGAAGATGGTTCCGTGAGCGAAGAATCTCTCTAAAAGGGGGCAAAAGTAGCGAAAATCCTGCCTTCTGCCCGCTGCTATAGGACTCTATCTAGGGTTTGCGGCAAAAACTACGGGCGAAGCATTTGGGCAATAACCTATCGGTGAAACCGTAGATTTTTTATCCGAATGCTTCGCCCCTACAGGACGCGGGCCGATGAAAACGCAAGGTTTTGAAGCACGATTCCCTCAAAATCTTGCACCTGTTTCGCGAGAATAGACCTCGTTTCCAAACATAAACCAGAAGAGCCGCTATCTGACGGCATTATATAGTTTTACCAATAAATGTCAGAACAAAGATGTAGATGTAGGTTGCTCTAATGGGAAGTTTTGTGACGACAAGTAGCATTTCTGATATTTATGGGGAATAATAGATTTAGATGAGTGCCTAACTTTCCGATTGGTAGCGACTTGCCATGAACCCAACAACTGCCAATTATGATGAACCATGGAAAGAAGCATTAACCGAGTATTTTGAAGCATTTTTACATTTCTTCTTTCCCGAAGTTCACCAATTGATTGATTGGACAAAAATTCCTGAATCTCTGGA
>SFBL01000229.1 GCA_007095785.1 Microcystis aeruginosa Ma_SC_T_19800800_S464 | reverse complement strand
TCACTTATCATTTTCGTTATCTAGGTTATATTTACTATATATGACTTATCTTTTTTTTGACTCTGTATCTGTATTCCATGCTACATAAGCTTTTCAGCTTGCTTGTCCCCCTGTCAGCATAGAATTAGTTCGGTTAAGTTTACCCTATCTTGACAATTCTCCAGAATTACTTAATCACGTCATCACTGTCACCCGACACTTTGCTTTTGAGAAATATCAACCTATTTATTCCGTTGACTTAGCGGAAGCTTTTCTTCCCCTTTATCCCGAAAATTTGTACTTAATAGCTAATTTATTTTGGTTTTGTGTCTCTGTCCCTAACTACCCAACAGGGATACATCTTATCAAAGAATTTAAAGAGAAAAGTCAAACGATTGATTTAAAAATGTTTAGTCAATCGCTCCTCTTTAGTGGTTCTTTACGAGCCTCAAAATGGAATGACATTCCTAGTATTTGTCAAGAGTATAAACACTTAATTAAACAATTTATAAAAGAAAAGCCTCAAGATATACATCCCTTAGTTAGAGAAGGTTTACTAACAGTTATGAACCCGATTTCTTACTATGAAGATAACCCGAAAGAGAATCGACCGCTTTTAAGTCAGATTGGCAGTTTTTTTCAAGAAACCTACAAAGAAATGCTTGGTTTTAAAGAGGAAAGTTTTGATAAACCTAGAGAATATAATCCCAATAAAAAACTTAAAATTGGTTACATTGCCCAAACCTTAAAACGTCATCCCGTCGGTTTATTGAGTCGTTGGACTATTAATTATCACAATCGTGAGCAGTTTGATATTCACCTTTATATGGTGAATCAACCTGTGGATGAAATAACTCAACAATGGTTTTCTAATCCCGCAGATAAAATCTATCATGCTACTGCTGATTCCCTAGCAACCTACCGCAAAATTAAAGAAGATAACATCGATATTCTGGTAGATTTAGATAGTGGTACTGGACCCATGGTTGTCCAAGTTATTGCCTTAAAACCTGCTCCTATTCAAGTTAACTGGTTAGGTTTTGATGGTTCCGGTTTACCAGCAGTAGATTATCTTTTAGCGGATCCTTATGTATTGCCAGAAAATGCCCAAGAATATTATCAAGAAAAAATCTGGCGTTTATCTAATGCTTTTGTCGCTGTAGATGGTTTTGAAATAGCCGTTCCTACCCTACGAAGAGAAGATTTAGGTATTAATAACGATGCGGTTATTTATCTAAGTTCTCAAACAGCAATTAAGCGTAATCCTGCGATGATTCGCCTACAAATGCAAATCATTAAATCTGTACCCAATAGTTATTTCCTGATTCAAGGAGTTGCTGATGATAATTCCCTCTGGGATTTATTCTGTCAAATTGCCGCAGAAGTTGGGGTAGAAACTAATCGAATTAAGATGCTTCCTCTCTATCAGACGGAAACCTACAGGGCAAATTTAGCCATCGCTGATGTGGTTTTGGACACCTATCCCTTTAACGGTGGTACAACCACCTTAGAAACCCTCTGGATGGGAATTCCTCTGGTGGTTAAAGTGGGGCAACAATGGTCATCCCGCAACGGTTATACTTTAATGATGAATGCGGGAATAACTGAGGGTATAGCTTGGAGTGATGAGGAATATGTGCAGTGGGGAATTAAGTTAGGATTGGATAAAAATTTAAGAGAAGAAGTCCGATGGAAACTCCGCAAGTCTCGTCATACATCTCCCCTCTGGAATGCCAAACAATTTACCAGAGATTTAGAAAATGCTTATCAACAAATGTGGAATATTTATTGTCAATCTTAGCGGATAAAAACTATGCAATGGCATCAAGACATACAAACCCATTTAAACGACAACAATTATCAACTGGTATTGCAGTTTTATGAACAATTAACTGAAAACAATTCTCCAATAATTGAGGATTATTTTTATCTAGGATTAGCCTATCTTTTAAAAGATAGAGAAGAAGACGCACAAGCTACTTGGTTACTGGTGTTGAGTCAAGCAGCCGAATCAGAATTATCGGGGTGGATAGAAACTTTAACTCAAATCTTAGATGCAGAGGCAACCAGACAAGAAAATTCCCAAAGACTAGAGACAAGTTATCTCATTCGATGGCAGCTACAAAATCTTAATCCTAGTTGTTTAAATAATCTCCTGCATCTGATGGAATTAGAAATACAATTCCAATATTTTGCGATGGAAAAGTGCAATGATTGGTGTGTATTTGAACTGTTAGAAAATACAGCTACAGCAGCAATTAATCTTGATTTACTGCTGCGAGTGACAGAAAAAGTTTTAATCTACCCCTGTACTGATACCATCCACTTTTTAGAATTAGCAGCCTTACATATCAGTAATCCAGAAATAATTGCAACCAAAGTTATATCAGCAATTGTCAATTATGGTTATCAACAAAAACAAAATGTATTTGCTATTAATTTAGTAGAATTTTGTTTGCGCTTTCTACCAGAGGATTTATACCTACAAAGTAGTTTATTTAATCTTTATAAAACCACCACTGTTGATTATAAAAAAGCTCTAGAAATTGCCGATAATTTCTACAAAAATTGTCAGACAACTACTGAAAAGCTGTTCGGAATTTCTCTGGTGATTGGTATTTTACAAGCTAAGGGAGACTGGGGAAATTTACCTAAATTTATCGATGAATTAACACAACTAATAGAGCGACAAATTAATGCCGAACAATTTAAGGCACCTCCCTTTATTATCGACTCTATTTTAGGAGTTACTAGCTGTCTTCCCTACTATCAAGATAATCCGAAAATTAATCGCTATTTACAAAGTAAACTAGCAGAAATTTTTCAAGCAGATGTAAGAACCCGCTATAACTATATTGCTCCTGTTTCTTCTCCAAAATCTCCAGCAAGAAAAATAAAAATTGGTTATATTGCCTATACTCTCCGTCGTCATTCTGTGGGTTGGTTAAGTCGCTGGTTATTTCACTATCATAATCGAGATAAATTTGAAATTTACACCTATTGTGTCAACCAAGCATCGGACGAAATTACTGAAAAATGGTTTATAAATAACTCAGATTATAGCTATAACTTGCCAGCAAAAATTGAACAAATAACTGCCCAAATTCGTCAAGACAAATTAGATATTTTAGTGGATATTGATAGCTTAACCAAGAATACAACTTATCTAGTAATGGCCTTAAAACCTGCACCGATACAGGTAACTTGGTTAGGATTAGATGCGTCGGGAATCCCTGCGATTGATTATTTTATTGCCGATAACTATGTTTTACCCGAAAATGCTGAAGAAATTTATTCAGAAAAAATCATCCGACTTCCTAACTCTTATTTATCCGTGGATGGTTTTGAAGTGGGGGTTCCCACTAGGAGAAGAACTGATTTAAATATTCCCAATGATGCTATTATTTATCTGACCGTGCAATCGGGATTAAAACGCACCTTAAACATGATTTGTCTGCAATTGCAGATTCTCCAACAGGTTCCTAATAGCTATCTTTTAATCAAAGGTTTTGCCGACAAAGAAACTATTCGAGAATTATTTCTCAAAAGTGCCGACGAATTGGGAATTAGTCAAGATAGATTAAGATTTTTGCCCAATGATTTCAATGAAGAAACCCATCGCGCTAATCTAGGAATTGCTGATATAGTTCTCGATACCTATCCCTATAATGGTGCTACCACAACCCTAGAAACCCTCTGGATGGGGATTCCTTTAGTCACCAGGGTTGGTGAACAATTTGCGGCCCGCAATAGCTATACTTTTATGAAAAATGCCGGCATTAGTCAGGGTATAGCTTGGAGTGATGAAGAATATGTGCAGTGGGGAATTAAGTTAGGATTAGATGAAAATTTGCGGGAAGAAATCCGTTATCAATTACGTCAATCTCGTCATACATCTCCCCTCTGGAATGGAAAAAAATTTACGATAGATATGGAAAAAGCCTATGAACAAATTTGGCAAAATCATCACGATGATTAGGGTATTTATAAATGAGCAAATTTATCGGTAGCCTCAATTAAAGCACTACGAATTCCCACTTCTGTCATCGAATGTCCCGCATCGGGAACAATGATCAATTCCGCTTCCGGCCAAGCTTGATGTAATTCCCAAGCAGAAATCATCGGACAAACAATATCATAACGTCCTTGCACGATAACCGCAGGAATATGGCGGATTTTATCAACATTTTCGATCAGTTGATTATCCGTTTCTAAAAAACCCTTATTGACAAAATAATGGCATTCAATGCGTGCAAAAGCTTCGGCAAAATTATCTTGACCGAATCTCTCGATTAAATTGTCCGCGGGAATTAATTTGCTGGTACTTCCCTCCCAAATTGACCAAGCTTTGGCAGCTTCTAGACGGATTTGGGGGTTATCGCTAGTCAGTCGACGATAATAAGCTGTTAGCAAATCTCCCCTTTCTTCCGGGGGAATAGGTGCTAAATAATTCTGCCAAATATCGGGAAAAATATAACTGGTTCCCTCTTGATAAAACCATTTTAATTCTTTTTCCCGCACTAGAAATATCCCGCGCAAAATTAAGCCTAAACAGCGTTCGGGATGGGTTTGACTGTAGGCTAAAGATAGGGTACTTCCCCAACTACCACCAAAAACTACCCAGCGATCGATTTTTAATAATTCTCGTAGTTTTTCGATATCTGCCACTAATAGCCAAGTGTTATTTTCTCTTAACTCAGCGTGAGGGGTACTTTTACCGCAACCCCGTTGATCGAACAGGACAATTCTCCATTTTTGCGGATCGAAATACTGACGATAAATCCCTTCAATACCACCTCCGGGTCCGCCATGGAGAAATACTACCGGTTTACCCTGGGGATTGCCCACTTCTTCATAATAAATTGTGTGTAGATCCGATACTTTTAAGTAACCAGTACAATAGGGATCGATCGCTGGATATAATTCTCTAGTCATATTTACAGCCTTTCTCATCAAGATGAAGTCTAACCTAATTTGCCATCTCCCCACACCCCACACCTTTTAAACAGGACCTAGTTTGACTCCCTCGGTCCCACTGGTGTTAGGCCCAGAGAGACCCTAATAGCTAAAGAAACTGCACGATTAGATACCAAAGTCTCTCACAGATAGAAGATAATCAATATTTATCAGTATTGGAAGCCTTCAGCATGGTTCATTTAACGCCCAATCCTAGCTATAGTCTAAGTCTCAAGATAGAAATCCCCAATCAAGCGGGAACCTTCGCTTCTGTCCTCAATGCGATCGCCGATGTCGGGGGTAATTTAGGGCAAATTTCTCTGATCGAACGCAATTTAAAGATTAGCACCAGAGAAGTGATGGTTGATGCTGCTAGTACCGACCAAGCGGAACAGATTATCGCCGCGGTTAAAGCTCTACCGGATGTTAAACTTCTTAAAGTTTCCGATCGCACCTTCGATCTCCATCGTCGGGGTAAAATCTCCATTGAAAGTCGTATTCCCCTCACCTCCCAAGATGACCTAGCCATGGCCTACACCCCCGGAGTTGGTCGCATCTGCACCGCTATCGCCCACCAACCCGAACAAGTGTACTCATTGACCATCAAGGGCAACACCGTCGCTGTTGTCACCGATGGTAGTGCCGTATTAGGATTGGGAAATCTCGGGCCAGAGGCTGCCTTGCCGGTAATGGAAGGGAAAGCGATGTTATTCAAGGAATTCGCTGGAATTGATGCTTTTCCCATCTGTTTAGCCACCCAAGACCCCGAAGAAATCATCGAAACCGTCAAAAGAATCGCTCCGGTTTTTGGGGGTATTAACCTAGAGGATATCGGCGCTCCACGCTGTTTTGAAATCGAGAAACGTCTGCGAGCGGAATTAAATATTCCCGTTTTCCACGATGATCAACATGGTACAGCGATCGTTTCCCTGGCTGCCCTGATTAATGCCCTCAAATTGGTCAAAAAATCGCTTGATACAGTCAAAATCGTCATTAATGGTGCGGGTGCGGCGGGAATCGCCATCGCTACTCTCTTTAAAACCGCAGGAGCTACAGATATAACCCTCTGTGATTCCCATGGCATCCTCTCCCAAAACCGGGACGATTTAACCCCAGAAAAACAAGCTTGGGCCGTGGCTGCCAGTGGGAAGCTAGGGGATGCTCTTAAAGGCGCTGATGTCTTCTTGGGGGTGAGCGCACCGGGGGTATTGACTCCCGAAATGGTCAAGGGAATGGCTAAAGATGCGATCGTGTTTGCCATGGCTAATCCGATTCCCGAAATTCAACCGGAATTAATCAATGATTTGGTGGCAGTGGTGGCTACCGGACGCAGCGATTATCCCAATCAGATTAATAATGTTCTCGCTTTCCCCGGATTATTTCGCGGGGCCCTGGATTGTCGCGCTAGGGCAATCACCGATAATATGTATCTGGAAGCGGCCAAAGCGATCGCTTCTTTGATCACTCCTGCTAATCTCGATCGAGAGAATATTATTCCCTCGGTTTTTGATAGTCGTGTAGTTACGGCTGTGGCCGCCGCCGTTCAACACGCTGCTCGTCAAGATGGAGTGGCCGGGGAATAATGTAATTATCGTGCAGGAGGGTAAGTGAACCGTGAAACCGATCGATGATATTCCCGAAGCTTTACGGGACAGCCAGTACAGACAAACTACTAATTCTCTGGGGATATTTGCGATCGCAAGCGGTTTACTCGCTCTGCTGGGAACTGGGATAATTGCCATAGTAGTCTTGAATCGTCCCCCTGCTACCGTAAAAAAACCGGTTATTAACCCCTCCCCCCTGATTAAAGCCACTCCTAGCCCCATTGAGAACATTCTAGGTCATTTACCCTACCAAGAGGCTCCAGAGACGGAATTAGCCCCTATTACTGGGGATGGTGCTATGCGTTTAAGGAAACCGGCAGCCAAGGCTTTTATCCAGATGCAGAGTGACGCAAGAAGGTCGGGGGTGATTTTAATGCCAATTTCGGCTTTTCGATCGAAAGCAACCCAAGAAAAGCTCTTTTTTGAAGTGAAAAAACAACGCAATCAGCCAACCCGCAAACGAGCAGAAGTGAGCGCACCTCCGGGTTACAGTGAACATCATACCGGTTATGCGATCGATATTGGCGATGGTCGCACCCCAGCCACAAATTTAAGCACCAGTTTTGCTAATACTGCCGCTTTTCGTTGGTTGCAAAATAACGCTGCCCAGTATAGTTTCGAGTTATCTTTCCCCGAAAATAATCCCCAGGGTATTAATTATGAGCCTTGGCACTGGCGTTTTGTCGGGGATAGTCACAGTTTAGAAACTTTTTATAAAGCCCAACAATTAGGAAAACCAAAATAAGATATCTTCCTAATATTTTCTTGATCGCCTTCTCATTCGTCCTCAAACTGACAAGTACAATAGATGATTGACTGGATTCCCTATCTCACATCAGTCTCTGAAAAGTACGCCCAATGGTGGGAAGTTTACACCCTCACGGACGTAGAGGGAAGGAAGCAGCAGCCGAAGACTGCACCCTTGCTAGGGGATTTTTGGGTAGAAGAAATCAAAAGAGAAAGGGATAATCAGCAAGAAAGGGAAGAAAAAAGGGAACGCTTCACGGTTTTAGATGGTTTACGCAAGTATAAGGCTAATCACGTTCACGTTCTTTTAAAAGGTCGTCCGGGTTCAGGAAAATCGACCGCTTTAGCCAGATTATTATTAGAAGAATCTGTAGGAGCGCAAAGCTTGCGCCTAAATCAACAAAATCAGGCTAAAATCATTCAAATTCCCATTCTCATCGAATTACGCTTGTATGAAACCTCAATTCTTGATTTAATTTTACAATTCCTGAAACGCCATAAATTAATTATTGATAGTAATACCCTAGAAAGTTGGCTGTTAGAAAATCAGAATTTTAGCCCATTATTATTATTTGATGGTATCAATGAGTTGCCCTCAGATACTGCACGACAGAATTTAAAAAACTTTCGCCAGCAGTATGCAGAAATCCCGATGATTTTCACCACAAGGGATTTAGGCAGCGACGACTTAAACATTGAAAAAAAGCTGGAAATGCTCCCCCTGAGCGAAGCACAGATGCGGGATTTTGTCAAGACCTATTTGCCTGAAAAAGGCGAAGAAATGCTTAAACAGTTGGGAAATCGTCTCAAGGAATTGGCAGAAACTCCTCTACTTTTGTGGATGCTTTGTTCAGTTTTTGATGATAATCAGAACAAAATTCCTGCTAATTTAGGCTTAGTTTTCCAGATTTTTACAGGAATTTATGACAAGAAATTAAAAGCAGATGTTCCTACTTACCAAGAATCGCGAGATTGGTGGCGAGAATTGCTGCAAGTGTTAGCTTGGAAAATGACCCAAGGGGAGTCAAAAACCGAGATTCAGGTGGCTATTTCCCGAACAGAAGCAGAGGAAGAATTAAGCAAATTTATCAAAAATAAAGGATTCCCAGAATATTACAGTAAGCAGTGGTTAAAGGATTTACTGAAATATCATCTAATTCACCTAGAAGGTAATGATAAAATTGCTTTTCGCCATCAACTGATTCAAGAATATTACACGGCTGAGGAATTAAAGAAAAAGTTACCCCATCTCAGGGATGAGCAGTTAAAGTGGGACTATTTGAATTATCTCAAATGGACAGAACCTATGGCGTTGCTGTTGGGGTTATTGGATAATGAAACCCAAGCAAAACGGGTGGTTAAATTAGGGTTAGAGATTGATTTAAAATTAGGAGCGAGGTTCGCAGGAGAAGTCAACTTTAAGTTTCAAAAGCAGACAGTGGGGTTAGTGCTTCGGTTGGATGTGCCGAAACGGTTTAAGGTGGAGTTATTGGGATTAACAAAGTCTAATCAAGTTGTTAATGAGTTAAGTCAAGCTTTAAAAGACTCTGATTGGGGTGTTCGTAGGAGTGCAGCCGAGGCTTTGGCTGAGATTGGCACAGAAACAGCCACTGCGGGGTTACTCAAGGCTTTAGAAGACTCTGATTGGTATGTTCGTTGGAAGGCAGCCGAGGCTTTGGCTAATATTGGCACAGAAACATCCATTGCGGGGTTAGTCAAGGCTTTAGAAGACTCTGATTATGATGTTAGTGGTAGCGCAGCCGAGGCTTTGGGTAAGATTGGCTCAGAAACAGCCATTGCGGGGTTACTCAAGGCTTTAGAAGACTCTGATAATTATGTTCGTAGGAACGCAGCCGTGGCTTTGGCTAATATTGGCTCAGAAACAGCCATTGCGGGGTTACTCAAGGCTTTAAAAGACTCTGATAGGTTTGTTCGTGGGAAGGCAGCCGAGGCTTTGGGTAATATTGGCTCAGAAACAGCTATTCCGGGATTACTCAAGGCTTTAGAACACTCTGATAAGTATGTTCGTAGGTACGCAGCCGAGGCTTTGGGTAATATTGGCTCAGAAACAGCCATTCCGGGGTTACTCAAGGCTTTAGAACACTCTGATAAGTATGTTCGTAGGTACGCAGCCCAGGCTTTGGGTAAGATTGGCACAGAAACAACCATTCCAGAGTTACTCAAGGCTTTAGAACACTCTGATGATTATGTTCGTGGGAACGCAGCCGAGGCTTTGGGTAATATTGGCTCAGAAACAGCTATTCCGGGGTTACTCAAGGCTTTAGAAGACTCTGATTGGTATGTTCGTTGGAACGCAGCCTTCGCTTTGGGTAATATTGGCTCAGAAACAGCCATTGCGGGGTTACTCAAGGCTTTAGAAGACTCTAATAAGGATGTTCGTAAGAAGGCAGCTGAGGCTTTGGGTAAAATTGGTTCAGAAACAGCCATTGCGGGGTTACTCAAGGCTTTAGAAGACTCTAATAAGGATGTTCGTAAGAAGGCAGCTGAGGCTTTGGGTAAAATTGGTTCAGAAACAGCCATTCCGGGGTTACTCAAGGCTTTAAAAGACTCTTATTTTTCTGTTCGTTGGAACGCAGCCGAGGCTTTGGGTGAAATTGGCTCGGAAACAGCTATTGCGGGGTTACTCAAGGCTTTAGAACACTCTGATGAGTATGTTCGTGGGAAGGCAGTCGAGGCTTTGGGTAATATTGGCTCGGAAGCGGCGATGACTGAACTTATCAAATGCCTGAAAAATCCTGCTTTTGTCACATTAAATAATGGCGAGACTCTCTCTAAAGCTAGAGAAGCACTAGACACAATTCAAAACAAACTTAAATACTATCACCCCCTCTCCCAACCCATGAATCAACAAGTTTACATCTCCTACAACTGGCAAGAAGACAGCAACGAAATGGCTAATCAACTCGTCCAAGCTTTTGCCGCTAAAGGAATTGAGATTATTCGGGATAAAACCCACACCACTTATAAAGACTCCATCAAAAACTTTATGCGGCAAATTGGACAGGGGAAATGTGTCGTCGCCGTCATCAGCGATAGATACTTAAAATCAGAAAACTGTATGTTTGAATTAGTAGAAATTGCTAGAAATGGTGACTTTTATCAAAGAATATTCCCGATTATTTTACCAGATGCCAGAATTCATAAAGACTTCGAGCGCATAGACTACCTGAAATATTGGGAAGACGAAAAAGCAAAACTACAAGCAAAATACAAACAAATTGATTTAGCTAAAACTAATAGTATCTTGGCGACATTAAACTTATATGATGAAATCAGGGGCAATATTGATAATCTAACCAACATTCTTAAAGATATGAATACTCTCAATATCGACTTACACCGCCAATCGGAATTTGCAGCTATGATTGAAACAGTAGAAACTAAACTTGCAGAGGATGGTCAAACATCATCTAATCAATCTCCAGTCAAGTCAGAATCTAAATATACTATCCATGCCAAAAACCTCCAGATTATTGAAAAAGGTGATGGACAGATTCAGGATTCTAGTTCGTAGTTGTGCTTAAGCGGGTGCATCTCAGATTTGCAGAAATACCGAAAACTTTTCGCTTTAAAAGGCGAGGTTTTAGACCCGATTTTTTTGATAACTTTTAATTGCTGACATGACTAAATATCTAAACATTACTGAAACAGGACAAAAGCTGGTTGAATGGTCTGAGCAAATGACTGACGAACCTATTATTATTACCAAAGAAGGTCAACCCATTATGGTTGCCCTGAATTACGCTCAAATTGAATCTTGGTTAGAAACTCTTGATATTTTACAAGACAAAGAGTTTGCCGAAATCCTATCTGAAGCGATTCAACAGTATCAATCAGGACAAAGAATTGCTTGGGAAGATGCTAAAAAACAACTCGGTTGGTAATGGAATATCAAATACAATTAATTCCTCTTGCTTTAAGCTTTTTATCTAAAATTACCGATAAACGCATTCAGCAAGAAATTCGCAAACGGATTGAAAAGCTAAAAATTGGACCAGATAAACAAGGTAAAGCCCTTTCAGGTAAACTTAAAGGATATCGTAGCGTTAGGGCAGTTGGTCAAAGATATCGGATTATCTATCGTGTTGAAGAAGCTCAAATTATTGTTATTGTTATTGGAGTTGGAATTCGTAAACAAGGTGATAAGAAAGATATTTATGCCCTTCTTGAAAAATTAATTAATAATGAATAAAATATGGGTTATGACAGAACTGCTAAATCAATAGGTTCTTGCTGAATCGTCAGATATACACCTATTACTTTTTCAGAGATAGCCAGTTTTGGAGAGGATAGTCAAAATATTCCTGCTTCTTCTGAAAAAAACGCATCCCTATCATCTATTACCTATGATTTAACAGGAGCTACCATTGGCAATTTAGCTCATAATGTGCAAGGAAACCAACAGAATTATCCCCAGCAACCTAATAACAATCACCCAGAGAAAAAATAACATGGTTCAGCAACTTAATAACACCCAAATCGCCATCAATACTTTATTGAATAAACTCAACGATTCTCTCCCCCAGATCCGCACTAAAGCTGCCGAAGCCTTGGGCAAAATTGGCAATAGCAGCCTTGCCGACACCTTAGTATCCCATTTAATAGGAGAAAATGATCTTAATGTTCGTCTGAATCTGATTCGAGCTTTAGGAGAAATTGGCAATGAATCCGCCATTCCTTGCCTAGCTTTCTGCTTATCTGATGCTAATCCCGATATTCGGATAATCACGGCAGAATCTCTCGGAAAAATTGGTAGTGAAAAAGCAATATCCTATCTCATTCAATCCCTACAAGATAAGGAAGTAAAAGTTCGTGTCACAGCCACAATTGCTTTAGGTGAAATTGGACTAGAAGATGTTATTCCTTATCTAGTAAATGTATGTTCCGATGAAGATGATAGCGTGCGTTTTAGTGCTGTTGATGCCCTCGGTAAAATTGGCTCTCGTTATGCAGTAAACTGATATGAAATTGAGTACAGAATCCCTCGATTTAATTATCAGAACCCTTGCTAAAAGACTATTTACAGACAAAAATTCAATTATTCGGATTAAAGCCGCTCAATCCTTAGCTAAACTTGCCACCGAAAAAGCCATTCCCACTCTATGCCAAGCCCTAGAAATTGAAGCCGATCTTAATGTCAGTTTTGCCATTATGGATGCTATAATTATCATCAGTAATCTTCAATCTTCTAATCCTATGTCAGAAACTTCTAAATATGACTTTCGTGGAGCAAATATTGCTAACTTTGCCAATACGGTGCAAGGAGATCAAAAAGCAGTTCAACATAATTACGCCACACCCCAAAATTTAGCCGAAGCCGCCCAATAAATCCAACAACTTATCAGCCAACTCACCCAAACTTATCCCACTAATACCGAAGTTGAAAAACAAACTTTTGTCGCAAAAGTTGACGCAGAAATCAAGAAAAGTTCTCGCCTAAGAAGCATTTTAATCATGGGAGGAATTGAATTAATTAAAATCCTCTGTCCTCCCCTCGGTATTCCCATTGAAATGGGTAAAAAATGGCTAGAAACTGCTAATTTAAGTGAGTAAACCGAGAGGTTTAATAATCTTCTAATGATACAAATCCCGAAGTCCGCCGCTGATGCGTTTCATTTTTGAATTAGCATAATTATAACCATAAGTCAAGCTTTTTTGATGATAATTAACTTTTTTGTTGGTGATATCTTGACCCTGTTCCAGTTTTGGAGACAACCAGTATTTCTATTCTAATAAAGTCTCTTTAATTGTTGTTAAAACTTTGCTATCTTTGACCATCCAAGCATGAAGCAACACGGGAATGGAAATTTCTTTGCCCACCGATAAACGGGAACTATGGGCAGGAAATATCATTAAATCGTAGGGAGTCCAGATAATTGTGGTTTTAATTTTATTTAAAATTTGTTGACAATCTTGATTTAAATCCTCTAGAAATTGACTCCCCGGCTGCATTTGTCTAATCCCATCTAAAGGTAAACTATACGCGGTTAAAGTGCCTCGATTCGGAGCAGAAATATTTAGGTAACGTTGCACTCTTGCCACTCCTCCCAATCTTTGCAGGTAGTAGCGGGTAATTAATCCTCCCATACTAAACCCAATCAGATCTACTTTCTGCTCTTTAGCAAAGTTTTTCTCGATATAATTCTCCACCTGACTGGCTAAAACTTCTAACTTTTCGTAACCATGATTGGGAATTAGGTTAAAACTATGCACCTGCCAACCATGATAGTTTAAATACTCGCTCATCGGTTTAAAAACAGCAGTAGTGTCCAGAAAACCATGCACCAAAACAACGGGATTCATAGATGAGGTTTTATCCTTAAATTCTGAGTCTATTCTAACGGATGATCGGGGTAATGAGCGAAAAATTTTTGGGAAGAGCCTATCTACTAGGTGCGGCTACCAGCAACTTCTAAGGATTAGGGAAAAAACCAAAAAGTTTAGCGGCACCTCCTAAAATAGCGACCACTAATGCTATCAGAATCCCTCGATTGGTGAATTCCTGATAGGCAACCCTTGCAGTTAATCCCTCGATTTTTGTGCTTACTCGTTCATCCAGAGCTTTGATTTCTCCCTTCAGTTCGGCCTGTCCTATTTCTACTTTAGTTAACCGGTCTTCTATCTTGTCAAATCTCTCATCAATACGTTTTTCCAGAGAGTCGATTTTCTCATCAATACGTTTTTCCAGAGAGTCGATTTTCTCATCAATACGTTTTTCCACCTCAATCCTTGTCAGGACAGCTTCTAGGGAATAAGTGACAGTTTCGTTAGACATTTTGAGCAACTCCCAACGGATTGAATAGGTACAATAGCTAGATGTTTTTCTAAATAACTCTTGATTAAACTATTTAAAAACAGCAGTAGTGTCCAGAAAACCATGCACCAAAACAACGGGATTCATAGATGAGATTTTATCCTTAAATTCTGAATCTATTCTAACGGATGATCGGGGTAATGAGCGAAAAATTTTTGGGAAGAGCCTATCTACTAGGTGCGGCTACCAGCAACTTCTAAGGATTAGGGAAAAAACCAAAAAGTTTAGCAGCACCTCCTAAAATAGCGACTACCAATGCTATCAGAATCCCTCGATTGGTGAATTCCTGATAGGCAACCCTTGCAGTTAATCCATTAATTTTTTCGTCTAAAGTCTTAATATCCCCCTTTATTTCTGTCTGTCCTATTTCTAGCTTGGTTAGCCGTTCATTAACTTCTCTCTGTAGGGTGTCGATTTTTTGATTGACATTCTGTTGCAAGGTCCTCAATCCTTGTCAGGACAGCTTCTAGGGAATAAGTGACAGTTTCGTTAGACATTTTGAGCAACTCCCAACGGATTGAATAGGTACAATAGCTAGATGTTTTTCTAAATAACTCTTGACTAGACTATTCTTCAATAAATTCTTGTTGCTGACATAAAAGTCAAATCTTCAGGGCTAAATGCTGGAGGCTATATCTTACCGAAAAATCAGGAGTCTATAGGCGTACACGGATTCCCATTATAATAAAATTATAAGTCAAGACTTGAGTTTTTGTCAAGCTTTTTTTTGACGGCAATCAATGGCAACAATTTCGGGGAAGTATTTAGCCAACGATGCCTAACCGTCCCGCTAAACTAGGGCTTAAAGGAATCAGAGTCGCTAACATTAGAAAGAGCAGTAATAAACCCCAACCAGCGCGGGTGTCATCGGGTTCAGTTAACTCGTTTAAACTAGGTCTTTCCAACTCTCTTTGTAAAAAAGCGACTAAAATTGTCCAGTAGAGAGGAATGGGATTACTGGGATTAACTAAGGAAATAATGCCCAAAATAACCAAAGTGGCCACAGTGGTACGGCGGGCAATTTTGCGACCATAAATAGCCTGAACAATTCTGCCACCATCTAACTGTCCTGCGGGCAGTAAATTAAGGGCGGTAATCACCAATCCTAACCAACCGATAACAGTCAAAGGATGCACGGAGATAACGGCATTTTGTAACTCGTCGCCCAAAACTATCCGCGCTAAAAAACTCACTAAAATTGAACTTTGAAAAAAGGTACTAGGGATTTGAAAAAGGCTGGCAGAATTAGATAAAGTCAGTCCAACAATTAATAAGATTAAAGAAACCAAACCTCCCAAAGCAGGACCAGCGAAAGCTATATCAAATAGAACACTGCGGTTAGGTAATAAAGATTCAAAACGAGTAATTGCCCCAAAAGAACCAATCTGCCAAGTGGGAAGAAAATAGGGTAAACTGAGACGAACATTATGGCGTTTAGCGATAATTAGATGACCTATTTCGTGGGCAATTAATACCGACCATAAACCCAAACTCAGGGGAATTGCTTCTCGATATCTCTGCCAATTACTAAACAAATCAAAACCCAATAAAATTCCCGCCGCTTCTAAGCTGGTGACAAGGGTGGCGACTAACAAAACTAAAGAGAGATTTTTTTGAGCAAGAGTTGCAGGACTAGGATCATTAGTTTTGGGAAGGATAATTACCACTGGTTTTTCCTCGGTTCCTTCCACCAAAAATAAACGATATTCATCGCCAAAATGATTACTTAATTTCTGGGTTAAGCGAGAGTGAACTATATCTGGTTCTCCCCGTAAATTGCCTTTAAAAATTGCCCCTTCCTGAAAAGAGATAGTCTCGGTGGCAAAAAAAGTATCTATCCCAAAAACACTCTGAATAACTTTTAGATCCTGTTCGGAAATTGGCATCACATCCGGCACAATTGCTGTCACCGCTGCCGGGGTTTCTAGGGGAGTAACGGACTGGCTAACTTCCTGGTTAACTTTTGGTTCAATTATCTGATTGGTTTTCAGTAAGCGTAAACGGTTGCCCAAATAAATATAGATAATAGTGGAAGCAACCAGTAAAAAGAGAATTACCGCTAGATTGAGTTCAATTCCCGCCGCAAATAGCCCGAAAAAAATTAACCAAGGAGCGATTAGTACCAAGGATTGTAACCAAGCTAAAAATCCGGGTTGGCCGTAGGGTTTAGCCCGATAAAAACTCCAAGTCAAGATAGCACCAGCGACGAGGAAAATAACAGCGATCGCAGCAATTTCCGAAGAAATATTAACCATAGGAAAGTCAAAATCAATAGGTTTTTATCAATCAATTTGATTATAAGCTTGCAGGGCAGCCCGTAATTGACCCCGATGTTTTTGTAACAATTCTTGTCCTGCGGCCGCCGAAAGTCCCGTTTTCTGCATTAACAAAGCCAATTTAACCAGGCGGCCACTTTTTTCCAGTAAAATTGCCGCTTCCTCGCGACTAACATCGGTAAGGTGGCAGATAATCCGCAGGGCGCGGTCATGGAGTTTATGATTAGTAACAGCCACATCGACCATCTGGTTGCCGTAAACCTTGCCTAACATTACCATTGTCCCTGTGGAAAGGATATTTAAAGCCATTTTCGTCACCGTTCCCGCTTTCAGGCGCGTGGAGCCTGCCAAAAGTTCTGGTCCTGTCAATAAGCGAATATCCACATCCACAGGAATCTCCACTTGTTCGGCGGGGACACAACTAATAGCAATCGTCGTCGCACCTCGCTGTTTTGCCGCCTGTAAAGCCCCATGAACGTAGGGGGTTGTCCCCCCGGCGGTAATCCCCACTACCACGTCTAATTCGTGAATTTCTCGCTGGGCAATAATCGCCGCCCCATCTTCCGCTTTATCCTCCAAATCTTCGGAACTACGCACCAGCGCCGCTGCTCCACCGGCAATAATTCCCTGTACCAATTCCGGGGGAGTGCAGAAGGTGGGAGGACATTCGGCCGCGTCCAAAACCCCCAGCCGGCCACTGGTTCCCGCCCCAATGTAAAAGAGTCTACCACCTTTAGCCAGAGCTTGACTGGTCAGGGAGATTGCTAGGGCCAATTCTTGCCGGGCCATGGCGATCGCTTTTAGGGTTTGGGCATCCTCCTGATTGAAGAGATCCACCAATTCGAGCGGGTTTAATTGGTCTAAATTTAGGCTATTTGGGTTAATTTGTTCGGTTAACAGGTGTCCTCTGCTTTCCCACTGTTCCATAACGGTTTAATTGAGTTTTTCGTAAGATTATTTTCAGTATATAGCCAATCGGTGGGGAAAAAGCTTGACAATCGCCCCCCGAATATTAGAGAATAGTAAATTGTGTCAATTCCTGCTCGGATCAGGTGAAGACATTAGCACAAAAGCTGGGATTTTTTTCAGCTACCTGTACGGCAAAACGAGCGCAGAAAATTTATGAGTTACGCGATTATTGAGACCGGTGGCAAACAGATTCGGGTGGAACCAGGTCGCTATTACGATATTGAACTTCTTCCCGTCGATGAACAAAGTACCCATACCATCGACAAAGTGCTATTAATCCATGATGAGGATGATATTAGCATCGGTCAGCCCTTTATCGAAGGGGCCACCGTCGAAGGGACTGTCATACAACATCGTCGGGGCAAAAAAGTTATTGTCTATAAAATGCGCCCGAAAAAGAAAACCCGCAAAAAACGCGGTCATCGTCAAGAAATTACCCGTTTTATGATTGATTCAATCAATTATAACGGTAAAACCCTAGTCGCCACTGCTGCTATCTCCGGCGCTGAAGTTGTGGAAGATAGTAGCGACGAAGAAGAATAACTTTTAGAATCAAAAAAGCATTTGGAGAGAAATTATGGCTCATAAGAAAGGTACGGGTAGTACCCGCAACGGACGCGATTCTCGTTCCCAGAGACTAGGCGTTAAGCGCTACGGTGGTCAAGTGGTAAAAGCGGGAAATATTCTCATCCGTCAACGGGGTACTAAAGTTCACCCGGGTAAAAATGTTGGTCGTGGTGGCGATGATACTTTATTCGCTTTAATTGATGGTGTGGTCAAATTTGAATACAAGGATAAAAGTCGCCGTCAAGTTAGCGTTTATCCTGCTGAAGTTAGCGCTAGTTAATCCCATCAACCCTGATTAATTTTTTCCCTGTAACCTCCTAACTCATACTAGGGGGTTTTTCAAATAATTTATATCTGTTGACAGGGTAGATCGATCGCTCATAGATTAGATATAGTCCGAAAGTAGCTCGGAAAAGATGAACTGAGTATGATTCTTAAAATTGCCGATATCTTAAAAAATTTGCCCTGGTCTTTCGATTCTACGGCCGAATTACCCTGGTTGGATCGATCGCGAGCGGAAAAATCCCTGCAAAAAGCTCGTCAACAACGGCGAATTTCCGAACGAGAATATCAACTCCTTGACCATTGGCGAGAATTGGGTTATTGTATTGTCAAAGATTTAATTCCCGCCACGGCGATCAATAATTTAGTAGCGGAATTAGCCGATTTATTTTTCCTAGAATCGGCTATCCCTGGGTTAAGAATTGAAGGCATTCAAGCAGAAAATCTACCGGCGAGTTTGAGTCACGAGCAAGTTTTAGCCCTAGATATGGAGGAAAGAAAAGCCTTAGTTAATTCTATTTGGCGACTCCATGCCTTTCATGAGATTTCCCCCGCTGCTCGAGCAATTTTTGACAATCAAAATCTGAGAGATTTAGTTAATTTAATTATTGGCAAATCCTGCGAACCGAGATATTCCATCAACTTCCTGCACGGTACAGAGCAGGGGCTGCACGAGGATATGGCAGTTTTTTATGTTCATCCTGCTAATCATTTAGTTGGTGTTTGGATTGCCTTGGAAGATATTTCCGCCGATGCTGGCCCACTAATTTTTTATCCTAAATCTCATAAAAATATCAAAGTAACTGACTTTTTTCCAGACTATCCCGCCGTCAATCTTAAAAATATTACTGCCGCTAAAATTCCCCAATACCAAGATTATGTTAACCAGCGCACTCAGAATTATGAATGTCAATCATTTACTGCTAAAAAAGGAGAGATTCTTCTCTGGCACGGAATGTTAATTCATGGTGGTGGGAAGATTAATAATAACCTGCTAACCCGTAAATCGATGGTCATTCATTTTATTGTCGAGGGTGGCGATTACAACGATCGGGCTTTGGGACCTTTTAATTGGTAAGATTAATTTACCACTAATAACTCGGAAATAATCGGACTAATACTAAATCCGTTTAGTATAGGCTACAAGGCATTGATCATATCCTCAAGCACAGGTTCCCGTAAATGTTCTCTTAAGGCATCCTGAGTTCCTAAATCCACAGAGCATCCCAGAATATCTTCTAAATAATACTGTACTTGCAGAAGTTGAAAAAAACCACCTTGTCGATCGAATTCTACTAACAAATCTACATCACTATCGGCATCAGCTTCATCCCTTGCCACTGAACCAAATAAAGACAAAGATTTCACCCCTAGTTTTTGGAACTGTTCTCGGTGTGCCTCTAGAATTGCCAGCACCTCGTCCCGTTTCATTTGGTGTGTCCTTGAACCTGCCATCAATATTATAGCTTTGTCGGTGCAACCCTTAAACTGAAGCTGAAATCTTCCAAATCTACAAAACAAACTATAGCGTTTCTCTGACTTATGAGGTACAGTAGCAACAGTGAGTAAACCAATTGCGAATATCTTTCTGAGTAACTTCTAACATAGCCAATTCAATCCCTTCTATTAAGTCTTTGTAAGT
>SFBL01000228.1 GCA_007095785.1 Microcystis aeruginosa Ma_SC_T_19800800_S464 | reverse complement strand
TTATAGATGATTTCCTGACCTAAGATCACATTTTATTCTTTTTTCCACTTCAATCTAAGAATTGAGAAAAAAGCAAAACCTTATATTATACCATAAAAAAATTATGCAAGAGGTCTACTATAGCAGCCTATCAGATCCGAGTTTTCAGTTCACTGTTTACTAGACCTCCTGCAAAAGTCAGTTATCGAGCCGCTATCAGTTCAAAATATCGAAAACTTGAGATAAATTTGACATAATCTTAGTTTTTATGGTTTTAGTAGTTGTCTCTTGTCTTTTTTCTCCTTTTGTCTCGGATTGTCCTCACCTAAAAGAAGATTTTTGATTTTTGCACGAGACATACTGTTCACTGATTACTGTTCACTGATTACTGATTACTGATTACTGCTCACTGAAAAACCCCCCATCACCCGATCGACAACATTTTTTAGGATGATAGGATAAGCTGGAATTATCGAAACCGTAGAAATAATAGATAAAATGAGTAATCTCCTCTGGCCGCGTTTTCTCAAGAAAGCTTACCGTCAAGAACCAATAACTAGCTTTATCTTTACCGCAGCGGCAGTAGATGTCATAATCGGGGTTCTAGGACAAAGATGGACACTGCTATCTTTAGGGGCAACGATTATGGCGATCGCTATCTTCGCCAGGTGGCAACAGAGCCAAAAAACCGAGCAAATCAACAGAGAAGAAGCAGCGAGATACTATTTACCGCCCCAATCAGGTCAAGTAGCTTTACCAACCCTGAAAAACGAAAGAAATCGACCTTCTTAGCTCAAAAATCCCACCTTGCTTGGCAATCAATCCCCTCAAAGGCTAGAATCTATAGCACCGTTCATTTGTTAATATTCAACTAAATTTATGAAATTCCGATTTACGGGTGGGGAGAAACTTGTCGGAGCAATTGTGGTCACTGTCCTAACCGCGCTGACAATCGGAGAACATCAGCTTACTCAGGCCCAAAGTCCTATTGCCCCCCCTCAACCCGCAGCTGAAAGTGGCGAAAAAACCCCAGAAACTATCCTAGTAGAAGGTTTAGGCAGACTTACCCTCGCTAAAACCTTAGAAGGGCAACAATCCACCCCTAATGCTGTGATTTTCAGCCCCGATAACCAATTTGTTCTCGCTGGTGGTAGTGATACGGATCCTCTCCTGAGAATTTGGTCAGTAAAAACAGGGCAAAAAGTTTCCCAAACTCGCGCCCAAAGAACCAGCGTCAAAGCTTTAGCCATTAGTCCCAACGAAAGATTATTAGTTAGTAGCGGTTCAGATGGTTCCATTAATTTTTGGAATCTGGTGGAGGGCAAGTATTTAGGAATTACCCTCGAACACGGTAATACGGTCCTCGCCCTCACCGTTACTCCCGATGGTAAAACGTTAATTAGTGGTGGTTTGGAAGGAATTCGCCTCTGGACAGTGCAACCCCCCCGCCGTCCCCTCTATCGTTTAAATTGGGTGGGTAATTTTGTTTATTCCCTAGGAATGAAATCCGATGGTGTCACCCTTGCTAGTGGTCATGAAGACGGTGAGGTACATTTTTGGGACATCCGCGAGGGCAAATTTTTATCGAAATTTTCCGCCCATCCCCAAGCGGTTAGCAAGCTTTTATACACTCCCGACGGTAAAAATTTAATTACGGGTAGTTTAGACCGGACGATTAAAATCTGGGATACGAGCAATAATAAGTTATTATTTACCCTCATCGGTCATACGGCTCGAATTCGTTCCCTGGCACTCCATCCTAACGGACAAATTCTCGCTAGTGCTAGTAATGACGGTGTGCGTTTATGGGATGTGACGACGGGTAAACAGTTGGCCTGGTTTGATAATAATTCCGACTGGGTGGAATCCCTAGCTTTTAGTCCCGATGGGCAGTATTTGGCTAGTGGTAATTATGATTTTAAAATTCGCCTCTGGCAATTCGTCCGTTAGGCAAAAATGCCTTAATTTAGCCTTTAACCACTTCTAGAAAAGCTGATTTAGCCGCTGCCTGTTCTGCCGCTTTTTTGCTTCTGCCTGTTCCCACTCCTAATTTTTGCTCATTTAACCACACTTCCGCACAAAAACGCTCTTGATCTAAACCATTGATTTCTTTTACTAAATATTGCGGCAGTTTTTTGTATTTTGCTTGTGTCCACTCCTGCAAGGCATCCTTATAATTCTGTCGGGCTGGATCTCGACGAATTTCGGCCGCTTTTTCCCGCAGTGGTTCATCTAACCAAGAACGCACTAAAATCATTGTCTGTGTACTAAGATATAAAGCTCCTAAAACTGCCTCAAAAGCGTCTGCTAGTCGAGAAATTCGCCCCGCCCGATCAATACTCGTACTACTTGATACCAACAAATAACGCTCGAAACCGTAGCGATCCGCAAATTCCGCCAGAGTGCGATCGCTAACCATCATCGATCGCAGCGCAGCAAATTCTCCCACGAGCGCCTCTGGATAGGTTTCTAACAATACCTCCGCCGCCACGAGTCTTACCACAGAATCGCCCACAAATTCCAATTGTTCATAATTCTTATCACGGGAAACACTGGGATGAGTTAGAGCTAAATCCAATAAATCCCACCTGACGGGGACATCAGCTGATAAACCCAGCTTTTCCACTAGGGTTTTTAATTGTTTTTGGCGACGCGGATCACTTAAGGACATGGGAGCGGGGTGTGGGGAGCGGGGTGTGGGGTGTGGGGTGTGGGGTGTAGGGTGTAGGGTGTGGGGTGTGGGGTGTAGGGTGATGGGGAGAATAAATAAAAGCAATCTCCTATCTCCTGAATACTGACTCCTGACTCCTGATAACTAACTCCTGAATACTGATAACTGATCACTGATAACTGATAAAGGAGAGAGTCAGACATAAGCCGAATTCTGTATTTCCCAACAGCAGTAAAATCGCTTTTACCTTTGTTGGAATAGAGGTTATCTATCTGGGATAATTGTTACCAATTACCTCAAGCGGTTCCTAAAAACGGGACAGGAAAAAGACCAACCTTTGTCCCTCCACCTTGCTCCCCACCGGGGTTTACCGAGCCAGTACCTCTCGATACTGCTGGTGCGCTCTTACCGCACCTTTGCACCCTTACCCCCAATCAGTTATCAGTGATCAGTGATCAGTGATCAGTGGAAAGTTATCAGTGGAAAGTTATTAGTTATCAGTGAATTTACTTTCGTTACTGATTACTGTTTACTGATTACTGAAAAAAAAGGGGGCGGTATTTTTCTGTGGCACTATCCTCACGCTCGCGCGCACTGGACGTTATCCAGCAAGTGTGGTCTTTCGGGAGTTCGGACTTTCCTCGGAATCATTGATAAAATGACCCCGCAACCTCTAGACCAACTCTCTCCCATTCTCTAGTTTGACATACCAGAGACTCGATCGCCCATATATCCCAGTCAATAATCAGTGATCAGTAAACAGTAAACAGTGAACAGTGAAAAGACAGCAGGAAACTGCTATTTAATACTGATCGCTTAATACATACTGCTCACTTAAAACTCAAATCTGATAACTGATAACTGACTCCTGACTACTGCTTCATGTCGATCGCTCTAAACGTTAAGATCAAAGGTAATGGCTATCCGATTCTCTGTCTGCACGGTCATCCCGGTTCGGCGGGTAGTATGTCTGTATTTACCGATCATTTTTGCCAACGCTGGCAAACCCTGACCCCGGATCTGCGCGGCTACGGTAAAAGTCGTTATCGCCTGGATTTTGAGCTAGAAGAACATCTAGAGGATTTAATTGGACTACTCGATCGCCAAAAAATCCAGCAATGTTTAATTCTCGGTTGGTCTTTGGGGGGTATAATCGCCCTGGAATTAGTATTGCGGCATCCGGAGCGCTTTCCTGGTTTAATTCTAGTGGCCTCGGCCGCGCGGCCTTGGGGTAGTCATCCTCCCATCACCACCACAGATTTAGTTTTGACGGGGATTGCGGCAATTCTCAATCAGATCAAACCGGGATGGCGTTGGAATATTGATACTTTTGCTCGTCGTTCCCTGTTTCAGTACCTTTTTTCACAACATCAAGCGATCGCCTATCAATATCTCGCTCAAGATGCTGTTCCCGCCTACTTAGGCACTTCTCCAGCTGCTAATCGCGCTTTAAATCGGGCTTTAAAAAAAGGTTACAATTGTTTAAAATCCCTTGACAAAATTACAATTCCCTGCTTGGTTCTGGCGGGAGCAAATGATCGCCATATTACCAGTGCTTCTAGCCAAGAAACGGCCGAAAACCTGAAACTGTCTCAGTGGAAATGTTACCCAGATACAGCCCATCTTTTCCCTTGGGAAATCCCCGACTTAGTTTTAGGGGACATTGATGCTTGGTTAGCCGAGCATTTTAGCGATAAACTGGCAGGGTGAAGTGAAAACTACTGCCCTGGTCAGGGACACTATCCACCCAAATTTGACCGTAGTGGGCGCGAATAATCTTGCGACAGACCGATAACCCGATGCCATAACCTTCTTTACCCTCATCCCGTTTGAGACGCACATGACCCTCAAAAATATGCTCTTGTTTTTCTTCGGGAATGCCGGGGCCGGTATCACTGATGCTCACCTGTACTTTTTGAGTAGTACGATGGAGGACAGAAAGGGTAATTTCGCCGCCGGGGGGGGTATATTTGATGCCATTCTCCAGGAGATTAATAATCACCTGTCGGATTAATTCCTCATCAGCATAGACGGGGGGCAGATCTTGGGGGATATCGCTTTGGAGAATTAAAGTCTTTTCCTGAAAATTATCGGTAAATTGAGACAAAATTTCCTGACAAAGAGCTTGCAGATAAAATTTACTCTGTTTGAGAGTGAATTGCGCCGCCATGCTCTTAGAAGCTTGTAGAATATCCGTGATCAAACGGTTCATAATCCGGAACTGTTTGCGGGCCTGTTGGTGCAGTTGTTCTCGTAATTGCAGACTGCGCTCCGTATCTGGTTGATGATAGGCTAATTCTAGGGTTTCCACAGCGATGGAAGCAGCGGTGAGAGGACTGCGTAAATCGTGGGCTAACATAGCCAAAATTTGGTCTTTAAATTTTAATTGTTCTAATAATTCTTCCTTTTCTTGTTTGAGACGAAAAACCTCATCGGCGATGCGGATGAGTTCGCCCGAATGTTCCACCTCTTGAAGTTGTCCATCCTCAGCGTGATGATTTTTGACCTCCTCTTTAATCGCTTTTTGCCAGCGTACCAACCATTTTTTAAACTGTTCCACCAGATTACTGCCCGCGAGGGTATGGCGGGGGCCGGGGGCAATTTTGACCAGGGCCGGGGTAGCTACAAGGCGAAAATGTTCGACTAAATGAGGTTGCTGGCGGATTTCGATGATCTGTAGGTCAATTGGGTAATCAGACTTTAAAGACTGGAGATAGGACTGAATTTGACGGATAATTTCTTGAGAACTGGGACGGTCATCAACAAATAGTAAAAGTTGAATTGAGAGAGGCGTTGTCGTCTCTGTACCTAAAGCAGTCAGTGGCTCATTAGATGGGAGCATCGGAAAATTAGTAAACCTAGGGATTGCGGAGATCGATCGATCGTCGATCGACTTTTATCATATTCTTTATTGTAGAAGCTTAAGATAGTATAAAATCTACTCAACCTAATCTTAAAGTTTTATTCCTTAATTCTAAGAAGAAATCCTATGGCTTTTGGCTATGTTGCCCTAGTTCTCCACGCTCATCTCCCTTTCGTCCGCCATCCCGAAAGCGATTACGTCCTCGAAGAAGAATGGTTATACGAAGCAATCACAGAAACCTACATCCCTCTCCTGCAAGTTTTTGAAGGTCTCAAGCGGGACGGTATCGATTTTAAAATGACCATGAGCATGACTCCGCCGTTGGTGTCGATGCTGCGGGATCCGTTACTGCAAGAGCGTTATGAAGAACACTTAGGTAAGTTAGAAGAATTAATTGCTAAAGAAATCGACCATAATCAACATAATGGCCATATTCGCTACTTAGCCGAATATTATGCTGAATCTTTCCAAAGTATCCGACAAACTTGGGAAAAATACGATCGAGATCTGGTCAAAGCCTTTAAACAATTCCTCGACAGTAATAACCTAGAAATTATCACCTGTGGTGCGACCCATGGTTATATGCCCCTGATGAAAATGTACCCGCAAGCGGTGTGGGCGCAAATTGAGGTGGCCTGTCAACACTACGAAGAAAATTTCGGTCGTCGTCCCAAGGGCATTTGGTTGCCGGAATGTGCCTACTATGAAGGGGTAGAAAGAATGTTAGCCGATGCGGGCATTCGTTACTTCCTCGTCGATGGCCACGGTATTCTCTACGGTCGTCCGCGCCCCCGTTACGGCAGTTACGCGCCCATTTTCACAGAAACCGGGGTGGCTGCTTTCGGTCGTGACCACGAATCTTCCCAACAGGTTTGGTCTTCCCAAGTTGGTTATCCAGGGGATATAGTTTATCGGGAATTCTATAAAGATTTGGGCTGGGAAGCGGAATACGAGTATATTAAACCCTATATCATGCCCAACGGTCAACGCAAGAATATAGGCATTAAATACCACAAAATTACTAGCCGGGACGGTGGTTTATCGGAAAAAGGGCTTTATGACCCCTACTGGGCTAAAGAAAAAGCCGCCGAACACGCGGGCAATTTTATGTATAATCGCGAGCGGCAAGTGGAGAGTTTAGCCGGAATTATGGGCCGTCCTCCCCTGGTTGTTTCTCCCTACGATGCCGAGTTATTCGGTCACTGGTGGTATGAGGGACCCTGGTTTATTGATTTTCTGTTCCGCAAGTCCTGGTATGACCAAAATATCTACCAAATGACCCATTTAGCCGATTATCTCCGGTCTAACCCCCATCAGCAGGTTTGTCGTCCTTCCCAATCCAGTTGGGGTTATAAGGGTTTCCATGAATACTGGCTGAATGAAACTAACGCATGGATCTATCCTCACCTGCACAAAGGCACAGAACGGATGATTGAATTAAGTCATCATGAAGCGGAGGATGAATTACAGGAACGGGCTTTAAATCAGGCAGCCCGGGAGTTATTATTAGCGCAATCTTCTGACTGGGCCTTTATTATGCGAACCGGTACCATGGTTCCCTATGCTGTCCGGCGCACTCGGTCTCACCTACTGCGGTTAAATAAAATCTATGAAGATGTGAAATCGGAGAAGATTGACTCTGGTTGGCTGGAAAAAGTCGAGGAAATCGATAATATTTTCCCCAATATTGATTATCGTGTCTATCGACCCCTGTAATCTCGGTTAGGGATGAATAAAAATTTTGGTGCGTTATGGTTTGTAACGCACCTTGTTGCTTTCTGATTCACTCATTACTTGATGTCCTGTGGATTTCTGCACTATCTACAAAAATAGTACCGAAATTATAATACAGAAGTAGGCATTAGCAATGGATGATGGCTAACAGCGAAAGTCAAGAGCGGCAGATAGCTTTGGCAATATACACAGATATTAGTCCCGTCCGCTCGACTGCGTTGTTATGCAGCATCTTCACCGATTAACCCAAAATTACATCCGTTTCAGCAACTGATCATTATTTCCTGACGCACCATCGCAGTCATCCGCTCCCATTGCTCATCTGTTGTGGCAGCAAAACTAGCTTCCCATTTTTGCTCGTCTTTCAACTCATCCAGAAACCGCGATGCGATTGCATCCTGTTGTTCGGGCGGAAGTTGTTGGATTTGGGCGATCGCTTGTTGCAGGAGTTTAGTCATAGGTTTATCGCAGTAAATACTTTACAATACTGCAATCACATACAGTTCCTCGATTCTAACCGAAGTTCAGAAAAATTTTTCGTCAGACTCAGGAACTATGTAGGCTCCACTAGGAACTTCCCATCGAGATAATACAGTGGTAAGCGTACTATATTCATTAAAAAGGGGGGTTAGTTAATACCCCCCTGATTTTTTAGGGCTGTGGGGGTAATTCTGAGGCTAATTTGCCCAGAATCTGGGGTTTGAGTTGCTCAAGTTTCCGTTTTAACATCCGCTTGCTAATTTGCGGGTTGCCACCCCGGCCAGGTTGACTATCGATCAGCCATTGCTGCAAAATTTGGCATTGATTGCCGGGAATATTAGCGGTGATCACATTTTCACAGATCGGGCTGCCTTCGAGGGGGAAAAATAAAATCCAGTATTGACCGGTTTCGGCGAGGGTTTTGGTCATTTTTTGACCCTGGGGGGTTTTTAAGTCCAAATAACAGGGCAACCAGCGGGGCCCCCATTGACGATGATAGAGGACAGTAATCCAGAGAATCATCGGGTGGGGTGTGGGTAAAAAGAGGAATTGATTATAACGGACACTAGCAACCCGGACGGCGATATCTTCTCGATCCAACATTACCCATAAACTGGCGAAAATGCCGTCAGCAGCCTGGAGACAGCGTGGGAAGACAATTTTTTGGCGCGGTTTGTCCTCAGGCCAACTGGACTTGAGACAGATATCCCTCGCATTAGCAGCAGAAACAATGGTTTGATTTAAATCATTAAGGGTTTTGATTTTGGTGCTGTAATCGTCGGTTTTTTTGACTATTTCATTTTTGACTAGGGGTTCAAGTCGTTCGAGGCGTTGTAGTATATCTGTAACACTTTGCGGGCGATCGCTGGGTGCTTTGGCCAAGCAGCGCAGGATTAACTGTTCTAATTCTGGCGGTAATTGCAAGCTAGAATTAAAGGAACGGGGTTCGGCGTAGTGGTGAACCTCATACCAACTGCCAAAGGAGGAATTATCGGGAAAAAGAGGCGTTTCTCCCGTGATCATCTCGTACATCATAATCCCAAAACTGTAGATATCGGAACGATGATCGAGTTCTTTCCCTTCCATCTGTTCCGGGGAACAATAGGCTAAGGTTCCCATAAAGGATTGGGTTTGGGATTCTCCCGATTGGATGAGTTTAGCGATGCCAAAATCGAGAATTTTCACCAATTCCCCTAATCCTGAGTCCTGAATCACCATAATATTGCTAGGTTTGATGTCCCGGTGAATAATCGGACACATCTCGCCTTGGAAGATAATACCCTTATGGGCGCATTCCAGGCCGAAACCAATCTGACGGGTGAGATTGAGGAAGCGCGAGAGAGGCAGCGGGTGATATTTGATGATTTCACTCATGCTTTCCCCCTGCAAAAATTCCATGACGTAGAAGGGGAGTTCCTTTTCATCTACACCATAATCACGAACTTTAACAATATGAATACTTTTTTCGCCTAAAAGTGCCGAAATAGTCGCCTCTCGCTCGAAGCGCTCGCGCATTCTTTGGTTGAGGAGAGTTTGCGAGAGAAATTTCACGGCGACGGTTACGCCACCTAATAGTTTATCTTCTGCTCGATATACTTGTCCCATGGCGCCGCTACCGATCAACTCGACGAGTTGGTATCGATTGGCAAGTAAGCGCCGATGTCTAGATTCTGCCGACATAGCTAGGCTACCGTTTTAATTATAGTGAGTCTGGTGGAGAGAGTTTTTTTAAGAACCGCTGCAATTCCTAAGTGATCGAGAGGACTTAACCCTAGAATGCCCTTTTTTTAGGCTAAAAGCATCCTTTTAAAGATATATTTTCAGGCATTTTTAGCCATTGCCCCTTGCATAATTAATTTTTGGGGGTTGAAAAAATGAAAAAACTAAGTTTGACACTCCCGTCGCACTCAAGCGAGGGATTCTTGGTTCATCGAGTCCACTTAAACTAGATACCTTGCGTTACCTAACCCAGAGGTGGTTCTCTCCCCAAGCACTACTTTTCGTATGCCCTACGATAGTTGTATTTCTACAAAGTTTGCTTGAATTGAAACGTTAGCTCCAAATACTGCTTTGTCTAGTTCCTGCAAAGATTTTACCTACTTACAGGGGAGAAACTAGAACTCTTGAGTAGAACCCCATATCTTTAATTGTCAAGGTGCAAATAGCGTAGTGATTAGACTACAGGGGTTTTTAAAGCGGTTGATTACCCGATCCGCTATACTCATATAGTAGCTATTTGGCCTGAGTAGGTCAAGACCCTTAAAAGAAGAAGTTATTCGAGATTTTGTCAGGAGACTGGACGCTTATTTTTAATCGTGCTTCCTGTGACTGAGCTTGTGGAAGTGCTGTTTTATATTGGTCGGGGTTTCATCCCGTCCCTAAAAGCGAGGGTCTTCACCCCGACATTTGAGATAAAGTAGCATAAAATCTCTAGATAGACAATTTGATTGATTATTATTAGTTCTTGATTCTCCCGCCTACTGACTCCTAAACCACTACTACAGGCCAATCCCTAACCCCCCCGAAACTTTTTTGCCGAAAGTGACCGATCTGCGTAATAATTCTTTAATAAAGATTTGTAAACTTGAAAATGATTATCCCTTCGCAGTGCTAGAGATTTAATGAGACGACTAATTGCGATCGAAAAAGCTCTGCTCATCGGTCATATTGTATCGATGGCTTTTGGACTAGCCGGATTGTTGCTAGTTCTGCCCCATCCCGAATTTGTGGCCAATTTACCAGATTTTGGCAAAACCTTCTTTGCTTGGTCAATGGCTGGGGGGGGTGTGGTGTATATGGTGTTAGGAATGGCAGCCGTGGCTGTTTATGCCTATCGGACTCTAGGAGTGTGGCACTGGTTAGGATTCATGGTTCCCGCTATCAGTTTATCCCTTTGTAGCGAACTATTAGGAACCAGTACCGGCTTTCCTTTCGGTCATTATCGTTATCTTTCGGGCTTAGGTTACAAAATTGCGGGTTTAGTCCCCTTTACTATCCCCCTATCTTGGTTTTATCTCGGTTTTAGTGCCTATATCATCGCTCGTGTTGGTTTATCCACTCTTGCTATACCCCAATGGCTACAAAATCTAGGATCGATCGCTATCGGGGCGGTATTATTAACTTCCTGGGATTTTGTCCTAGATCCGGCCATGAGTCAAACTACCATACCCTTCTGGATTTGGGAACAACCGGGGGCCTTCTTTGGGATGCCCTATGAAAATTTTGCCGGTTGGTTTGGCACGGGCTGTGTTTTTATGACGGTAGCCACTTTAATTTGGCAAGTGCAACCGGTGAAACTGCCAAGTCAAGATTTAACCCTGCCTTTTGTGATGTATTTAGGTAATTTTGGCTTTGCGACGGTCATGAGTATGGGTGCTGGTATTTATCCGCCGATTTTCTTAGGATTACTCACCGGTATTCTGCCTTTAATACTCCTCTATAATCGCGCCAAGGCTGTTGCTTCCGGGCAAACAGTGGCAACCAGCGAAGTAACAACCCTAAAAATCCCCGTTGTTTCGGTGAGAGGAGCCAAATAAGTTGTTAACTGAGATAATTCTCGGTGCATTCTGCCTGGGGCTACTGCTGTCTCAGGCTGTTGCCTTTTTTATCCTTCTTTCCCGTCTGCTAAAAGGGGCGCGTCGTCGTCCTCCCCTGACTCCCCAACCCCCCACCCCGGAGATGTTAGGGACAGTAAGCGTGATTGTGCCGACGTTAAACGAAGTGGCCAGGATTGACGGTTGTTTACAGGGATTGAGTCAACAGAGTTACGAAGTGCGAGAAATTCTGATTGTCGATAGCAATTCCCAAGATGGTACGCGGGAAAAAGTCAAAGAGATAGCGGCAAAAGACCCCCGCTTTCGCCTGAAAACCGATTATCCTTTGCCTCCCGATTGGGTAGGTCGTCCCTGGGCGTTACACAATGGTTTTTTGTTTAGTTCTCCTAAAAGTGACTGGATTTTGGGCATTGATGCCGATACGCAACCCCAAGCAAATTTAGTCGCTAGTTTAGTGAAAGCTGCGATCGCAGAAGGTTATGATTTAGTTTCCCTGTCGCCGCAATTTATCCTCTCCTATCCGGGAGAATGGTGGTTACAGCCGGCTTTATTGATGACTTTGCTCTATCGCTTTGATGCGGCCGGAGTGCGCGGGCAAGATCCCGAACGAGTTATGGCCAATGGTCAATGTTTTCTCTGCCGGCGGTCAGTTTTAGCGGCTTTAGACGGTTATAGCGGGGCAAAAGGTTCTTTTTGCGATGATGTCACCCTCGCCCGTCTAGCGGCAACGAAAGGCTATCGGGTGGGATTTCTCGATGGGGCGAAGTTGATTCGCGTGCGGATGTACGAAGGACTCAAGGAAACTTGGCGCGAATGGGGCAGATCCCTTGACCTCAAAGATGCCTCCTATCAGGGGCAATTATGGGGCGATTTAGCTTTATTAGCTCTTACTCAGGGATTACCGATAATTATCACGCCCTTACTGCTCACAGCTTTGATTTTTGGCTACAATTTCCTGAGCTTAAAAATTGTCTTGACTTTAAACCTGCTGCTGTTATTGATTCGTTTTGCCCTTTTATTGGCTGTCTCTCCTAGCTACTATCGGGGCGAAAAAGTCAATCTATCTTCGGGATTATTTTGGCTATCTCCCCTAGCAGATCCGCTGGCAGTTATCCGCATTTTTATTTCTGCTTTTACCCGTCCCCAAAGTTGGCGCGGTCGATTGTATCAAAAATGTTAGGGTGAAGGCCCTCAGTTTCGTAGAAACCCAACTTTAAGGGTTTCTTTTATGAAGTTTGCATAATTTTTCCCTATTAAATTTGAATATTTAAGGTTTGGAGTTGTTGATTGATCTAATCAGTAACCTTGGTGGCATCGGTTTCAATCACTTTTTTAGCAAGTAAAAGTTCTTCTACTAATTTTTCCAACTCTTTCCCTTGGCTACTATTTCTTATATATTTTCTAATATCTTGACGAATATTAGCAAAATAAACATCTCTCAATTCAAGTTGAGAAATATCTTTTTCTAGGGCTTGACCAATTTGTGAGATTTTAAGATGCAATTGATCTTGAGGATTAAATTTAGGGATGTTAAGTTGCCAGACGTGCTTACACACATCTCTTTCGTCTTTCCCATAAGACATTAAAGGACGAGTTTCTAAAGTTGTAATCTCTGCATTTAAGATTGCACATAAATAATGGGATTCTTCTAAGCTTTCAGTCGTTGCCCAGTAAAGTTTGTGATCAATAATAGCTTGTCTATTGGATAATCTAGCCGCACAAATGTGCATTCCAGATTTTGCGTATAAAATTCTTTCTTTTGGTATAGGAAACTGCTGGGATAATCCTTTTTGATAATTAATTCTTTCAAGTAAGGTCAATCGATCATTAGTTCGATATTCATCCCATATTTCTTCTGCTTTGTGCCACCAAGCACATAAGCCAGGATACAGATCAATTAATTCAGATTCTCCATCCATTAAGACTTTTCCATTCCAGGGAATAATTGCTAATTCGGGTTCTTGACAACGAAAAGGTAAAATAGATGCTCCTGTATATAAAGGTCTGATAAAATCACTTTCAATTGTTCCTTCTAAAGTAGGAAGATCTTTCCAGGGTTTTTTCTCATTAGCAGATCGTTTTGACTGAACTAACTTACGTCCAGAAGCTAAACCTAACGGACTAGATATTTTTTCTTCAACAAATAAAAGAACTTTAGGAACTATTGTAGCTCCCTGTGAAAATTGGGAATGATAGGGAGAAATTTTATTTTCTGAGCCTATTTTTATTTCTTCTTTAGGGAATTTAAGTGATTTTTTAATCACGCTCCACGATGATTTAGGTTCGTTGATTTTTCCTGTCCAATATTCAGCAATCAAAGGCATTTTTACAGGTTTTTGAGATCTCTTACCAAAAATAACCGATGCACCTCTAGGAAAAAAATGGGGTCTTAGTCTTCGTAAATCCCAAGATTCTGCAAATTCAACGTATGTTGTTGCTCCTTTCCCTAGGCAATAATTCCCCTCTCGAAATCCTCCAAAATATTCTCTATCCGTTACTGAATTAGGCATCACAAAAGCAAACTTGCCACCTTCACCCAAATAAGTTTCAATAGTTTTAGCGACAAACAATGCTGAAAGATCTTGATGTGTGGCATTCTTTGCCCCATGCCAAAGTGAGCGCTCTTCACTCATTTCCTTAAATGATTGTTGCATCTCTTTAGGCATATGCCGATAAGAAAGCCAGGGCGGATTTCCAATTAGAATATCAACCCGATTTTGCGGCAAACTCAACCAAACAGGACGGACCAAATTACGCACATAATAGCTCCAAATATGATCCCGTCCGCTTTCATGGAGTTCACACATAACGGAAAATGTACTTTTAATCGTCTCATGAAACTTTTCAGGGATAGCTAATCGCCGAAATACCCCCGTTAAAGAAGGTATCGGTTTACCGTAATCTTTTTGAGTAGCTTTATCTGCTAATTCTTTTACAAGCTCATCAAAAGTATGGGAACTTTTTAGAAGCTCATGGGGAAAACGTAACTCCGATTTAAATAACTGTCCTTCACTATCCGTTTCAATAATGACGTGATCTCTTGACCATAGATCATATTGCTTTTGTCGCCATTGCATAGAATCAGCCAAATAAACAGGAATATTAATTTCCCCTCTGCTTGGATTAGTCAAATTATCACGACCAATTGCCAAAAGATAAGTTACACGAGCTAACGTCACTGCGACTGGATGAATATCAAAGCCAATAACATTCCTTGCCAAAGTTTCAAGAGATTCACGCAGAGACAATTTCTCTTGCGCTGCTTTTTTTAAAAGATTTTTAACCGCATGAAACAAGAAAGTTCCAGAACCGCAAGACGGATCTAAAACACGCTTATTTAAGGGGTCTTTAATTGTTTTTTCAACAATGGCCTCCGCCAGCCAGTCTGGTGTGTAATACTCTCCTAATTGTTTTCTTAATTCCTGAGCAATGATTGATTCATATAAGACTTTCATAATGTCATAGGCCACTTCCCCCCAATTAAAACGAGAAATTTTACGAGCTAATGAACGAATAAAAATATCACCTTCCTCAACTTCTATCACCCAATCAAAAAAGTCGCTTTCAATTACGCCATAAATACCGCTAATCTCAAACTGAGAACCTGATAAAAGAGAAGCGGGCGATAAATCATTAACATTTAGACCTAAAACAGCATGAGCAATAATTTCAGATACATTCACCAGTAACGTATGCTCAACGAATAATTCATCACTATCTTTGAATTGACTACCTAACGCTGTCGTCAAAAGTTTCGCCCATAATAGACGCTTCATTTTTACTGTAGGAAGCTCTTTGTTTTCCTCATACAAACTTAATAAAGTTGCATGATTAATGGCATAGGAAGAGCTTTCTACACCCAGCTTATTATTGATTTCTTCTGGAGTAGGAATAACGTCTTGCTTTGTTGCCAAAACACCATCTAACCAAGCAATTAATTTATCGGCATCGGGATTATTTGCATTTACTAAATGTTTAGAGACTTCAACAAAATCCTTTGATGGTTTGAGATGAAAACACCGCCATTCCAAACCATCCGATAAAATACCAATATAGTTTTGCCCCGTTTGCTGCGTCCGAACTGCGACATAGCCCGATAATTGCTCTATCGCATCAGCGAGAATTTTCGCTTTCCGTAAATCTTTTTTGACTTCAATGACTACCGATCCTACTTCAACATCAATTCTACGGCGATCACCCAATTGAGATTCAAGTTTTACATCAAGATCTTCATCATCGAGATCTAGTGCAGCTTGAAGTAATAAATCCCTGATGCCAGCTTGTATATCGGCTTCAGTGCGCTTGGCTTCTCTATTGGCTAAGTTTTTGACAATTTCAATAACATTTGACATTTTAGTAAAAGCAAAAAATTAGATCGTAAGCCTTAAAAATATATTAATTTTTGATGACAAGGTAATCATTTCCCCACAAGATAAGTAGGTAGATGTTAAAAATTGTCAAATATCCCCCTTATCAAGGGGGGATTAAGGGGGGCAGGGGGAGATCGAAGGCAAAATCTATCTTCTATTTAATTAGAACCACTTACTTAACACCCTTAATTATACTAGCCTTTTCACTTAAAACCGAGGAATATGATTAAAAAGATGACGCATGACCACAAATTCCCAAGAAAATAACGAATAGCCATAACCCTGCTGCTCCACCGTCCTCACCTGAGCTTGTAAACCCTTTAAGGAAAAATCAGGATTCCAACCCGCATATAAACCCACCCCCACCGGCACATACCGGGAAGCTGTCGCCAGTCCCGAACCCGAAAGACTTGCCGCCACCTGATTGGGAGTTTTCCGATAGATCTGTAGGACCACCTCATCCACAATCCCTTGACGCACCCAAGCCAACCAATTTTGATTATATTTATTCACCGCAAAAGAGTGAGGATTAGGCGAAAGACTCACCACCAACTTGGGATTAATCGCCTTGACATGATCATGTAACTTGCGGGTTAAATTCGTTAAAGCCTGACTTTTATTACCAAAAACACGGGGAACCGCCCAATGATCATCTAACTGAATCCCCGCCAAATCTTTTTCTTTTAAAATATCTTCCATATTGCCCAAAAGATAGGCTTGCACCTGCGGATTCGCCGGATCTAACCAGACATTCGTTTCCACCACCGTCTTCCCTGCGGGCGTTTTTAATAGCCAATCCGGATGCTTTTTGGCAATGGGATCCTTAGGCGATAACATCAAACCATACTCAAACCAAGCAAATGGCTTCAAACCCTGCCGTAAAGACTCCTTAACCGCTGCCCTCCAGGGATTGCTCAACGGCGGCACAAACAACCAATTCGTCGGACGTTGGGAAGTCGGATAAAGTGTTCCCCCAAACCCATAAACACTAAAATACACCCGGTCATAACCCGATTGCGAAAGATGATTTAACACCTCATCTAAGGACGTAGTGTGATGTAACAATATCGTGCCAATATTGGTTAACCAAACCCCCTTCATCTGCTCATTTTCCACTGCCTTTCGGGGAGCCGCTCGGTGAGTAACCAACAACAAAAAAGCCACTCCAGCAACAATCCCAAACCTCTTTAGGTACTTGCTAAACTTAACCATGATTGCCGATTAATCCCACCAAGATATTTGATAATAGTATTATTTTAGTCCGATTTTTGATATTCAGTTCATCATCAGCAGGCCCTATTTAGTCATACTCAATCCGGTTATTAAAAACTGATTATCAGTGAACTAAAAAATAGATATCGGGTGTATTAGGCTCCCCTAACACACCCAGAAAAGATTTTAGGAAAAATTAACCGACGACGCAGAGAATATCCGATGCGTGACTAGCGGTATTCACTTTTTCATCCACATGGCTAATTTTGCCTTCTGCATCGATGATATAGGTGACGCGCTTAGAATAGCCACCCCCATCGACATCATAAGCTTTGGTGATAGCACCATCGGTATCTACGAGCAATTGGAAGGGTAGGCCGTATTTTTCTTTAAATTTTGCATGGGAACCTTGGTCATCCCTGCTCACCCCGAAGACTACTATTTCCTTGTCTTGGTATTGTTCGTAGTTATCCCGGAAGCTTTGCGCTTGCTTGGTGCAGCCGGGGGTATCATCTTTGGGATAGAAGTATAAAACTACGACTTTACCTTGAAAATCCGACAGGGAAACGGTTTTTCCAGTATCGTCGGTGGTGGTAAAGTTCGGTGCGATTGTTCCAACGGTTAAAGCCATAACTCCGATTCCTTTACAAAAGTTAATCTATATTGATCATAAGGGATGAGGGTCAAAAACAGGGTGTCGGAATTATGAATTATGAATTATGAATTAGGGTGATGGGGAAGTGGGGAAGTGGGGAAGTGGGGAGAATAAATAAAAAATAATCTCCTGAATCCTGTCTCCTGTCTCCTGTCTCCTGTCTCCTATCTCCTATCTCCCGTCTCCTGAATCCTGACTCCTTAATCCTGTCTCCTGACAGCTAAAATGATGACTGAGAATATAGATAAAAATAAGGGGGTTTATTTGCCGATAATTCGCTGTGGTAATCGAGAATTTAGAGATATTCAAGGGATTGTTTTTGATAAGGACGGTACGCTAGAGGATTCGCGGGCTTTCTGGTACGATCGAGCTATAGCCCGGGTACAAGCCATTGAATCGCAAATTCCAGGTTTAGAGTCTTTATTAACTAAAACTTTCGGTATTGGGGCAAATAGTCTCAATCCTGCTGGTTTAATGGCAGTGGGGAGCCGCAGAGATAATCATATCGCCGCGGCCAGTTGTATTGCTTCCACCGGCCGGGATTGGTTAACGGCAATGGCGATCGCAAAAGCGGCCTTCCAAGCGGCCGATGAAAAGGTTCCCCCCCGCTTAAATCCCCTCTATCCCCAATGTTTAGAAGTAATTCGTTATCTGCACGCAGCCGGTTTACAATTGGCGATTCTTTCCTCCGATACCACAGCACGAGTTGAGCAATTTGTCAAGGAAAATCACCTATTAAATTATGTTAAAATTGCCCGGGGCTGCGATCGAGGTTTAAGTAAACCGGATCCCTTATTATTGCAAGAAACCTGTCAAGCTTTGGGGACCGCAGTGGAGAAAACCCTGATGGTAGGCGATACTAGGGCCGATTGGGAAATGGCTAAACAGGCAAAATCAGCGGCAGCCATCGCAATTAGTTGGCAACAGGAAAACCATCAAGATTTACAATTAGCTGATGTGGTCATTAGAGAACTGACCGCCATCTCGGTTATCAGTTATGATTTTAGCTGTTAGGAGACAGGAGATAGGAGTCAGGAGTCAGGAGACTATTTTTATTTGTTTTCCCTGCTCCCTTCTCCCCACTCCCCACTTCATAATTCATAATAGACCTCTTGTAAAAATCAAAAATTGTTGTTAGGGTTAGGAGTCAGTAGTCAGGAGTCAGGAGAATTAAGAATGAATAATAATCAATTAAACGGTCTATTTACAAATTTTATGTATGAAGCCTCAAAAATTAATTATGCAAGAGGTTTAATTTATAATTTATAATTCCCGCTCCCCACTCCCCACACCCCCACTTCCCCACACCCCCACTTCCCCACACCCCAATTCATAATTCCCTCTATGCTAACAATTGCCTTACCGAAGGGTGCTTTACTAAACGAAAGTATCCAAATATTTCAGAAAATTGGCTTAGATTTTAGTGCCTTTCTCGACTCAAAAAATCGCCAATTACAGATTACCGACCCCACTAACCAAGCGAAAGCGTTATTAGTCAGAGCCACAGATGTACCAGTTTATGTAGAATACGGTCAGGCACAATTAGGCATCGCCGGTTATGATATTTTATTGGAAAAATCTCCCGATGTGGCTAATTTAATTGACCTAAAATTTGGTTATTGTCGGATGTCGGTAGCTGTCCCTGCTGATAGTCCCTATCAAAGTCCTCTAGACATTCCCCATCACGGTAAAGTTGCCTCAAAATTTGTCAATTGTGCTAAGGATTATTTTCGTCGTTTAGATATTCCCGTCGAGATTATACCTCTCTATGGTTCCGTAGAATTAGGCCCGATTACGGGGATGTCAGAAGCGATAGTTGACCTAGTTTCCACCGGTCGAACTTTACGGGAAAATGGTTTAGTAGAAATTGCCGAATTATTTGCTAGTAGCTCTCGATTAATCGCTCATCCCCTCAGCTATCGACTAAATCGCGATCAGATTTATAACTGGGTAGAAAAGCTCAGAGAAGCAACTACATCAATGGCAAAAGTTTAACAAATCAGCGCCCCCCTTATTAAGGGGGGATTAAGGGGGGATTAAGGGGAGATTTATCTTATTTCCCCCTAACCTAATTGTTTTAATAGCAAACCAATGAGCGCACCAGCCAGAATTAACCAAGTAGAATTAACCTGAAAACGTAGTAAAAGAATACCAGAGACAAGAGATAGAATGATAGCCAATAAATTAAAAGGTAAATTCCCGTAGGGTTGTAACCAAGTAGCTAGGGCTAAATTAAAAATTACCGCTACCATTAAAGCCACGGCACTAGCATTAATTGCGTCTAAAAAAGCACCCGCCCAAGCCGATTTTCTCAGCTTAGGAATAAGGGGATTAAGTAATAAAACAAAGATAAAAGAAGGAAAAAAAATCGCTAGAGTCGCCACAATTGCCCCCGATACTCCTAATATTTGATAACCGATAAAAGTGGCTGTGGATAACACTGGACCGGGGGTAAATTGACCGATAGCAATAGCATCTAATAATTGTTGTCGGGTTAACCATCCTTTCCCCTGCACTAAATCCGCTTCTAAAAAGGCAACTAACACATAACCACTACCAAATAAAACACTACCCACCTTGAGAAAAAATAGCCCTAATCCTGTTAATGTCGGTGGGATATTGCTAGGAGTAGCAACCGCCGTCGCACCGCCTATTCCTGCCACAATCAGGGGAAAAGTAGCGAATTTTTTTAGGATAAACATCCCGATAATTCCGCCTAAAAGTAAAGCGATAATTTCATTTAAACCTAAGATTAATAATCCAATAACTCCCAATCCGATGAACAGTAATTGACGGGTTTTTAGTGCCTTTTTACCTAAGCGCCAGAGTGCCTGAAAAATCACCGCAATTACCACCGGTTTAATCCCCGCAAAAATCGGAGCCACATCCGGTAAAGTCCCGTAGGTAGTATAAATCCAAGCTAGAAAACCCGTAATTAACACCGCAGGAGTGATAAAACAAACCCCCGTGATTATTAAACCCGCTAAACCACCAAAAATATAACCGATATGAATAGCCATTTCCGTGGAATTAGGACCCGGAATCAGATTAGTTGCCCCCACCAAATCGAGAAATCGTTCCTTAGTCATCCAACCGCGACGCTTAACCACTTCTTCCTCCATTAAAGCGATATGGGCAGCCGGACCACCAAAACCGATAATGCCGATTTTGAGAAATAGAAAGGCAAGTTGCGAGAGATTGGGAGGCGATGAAGTCAGCATTTTCTGATTACCAATAGTTTTTCTAGAATTAAGTTTATATCCAAAAGAATAAGCTTAAACTAAATTCTTGGCTAGATTTCGTCAATCCTAAAATTACATAATTGCAAAAGCGTTTTACACAAACTCAATTATAAATATTTAATGCTGCCGTTCAAGTAAATTTGATACAAAAAAAATTAAGAAAACTTTATAAATAATATTGATTAGTTTGTTTATAATAGACCCCATATAATGCTATAATGCCAACTGAAACCATAATCAACCATAAACAAGAATCAATTTTAATAATCCATTCTAATCTATACCAGAAAAACTCTATATGGACAGCTTGCCGCCCAACACTAACCAGTTTTCAGATACCCAAGAGCCAGCAGCGAGTCCAACTCAGCGCCAAGCGGTGCCAGTCAATTATGAGTACAGCCTCAATCTGCCGGAATTACTCAACCAGCTTGACCTCTCGGTGTTGATTTCCACCTACCAAGCGGGACGGGTGGCCAGCATTGGCACTTATCAAGGACAAATGCGGGTGAGTTTCGCCCATTTTGACCAAGCGATGGGTTTAACCCGAACCGCTACCGGAATTGCTGTGGGCGCTCGTCAGGCAATTTGGAATTTACCCGCTAATCGAGAGATTGCCCCCCAGATTAAACCGGAAGGGGAACAGGATATCGCTTTTTTAGCCCGTTCCTCTCACCTCACCGGCCCGATTATGGGTCATGATTTGGCCTTTGGCAGTAATCGCCTTTGGGTGGTCAATACCCTGTTTAACTGTCTGGCAACCATCGAAGGAAATTGGAGTTTTCTCCCCCAGTGGAAACCGCCCTTTATTACTGAATTAGCCCCGGGAGATAGATGTCACCTCAATGGCTTGGCTATGGCTGAAAATAGCGGCACTCCCGCCTATGTAACGGCATTGGGGGAAACCAACGAGGAAAGCCTCTGGCGAGAGAATAAATCCCAAGGGGGATGCTTAGGGACTTCCAGAGAATAAAATACCCAACAAAAAAATAGAAAAGTGTTTTTTTGAAAAAGTAATTATTAGAACTCTTGCAAATTAATTATATGTTATAATGATGGGTTAACTAATTTTCCCCAAAAAATTAGTTAATCAGTACATTCGTCCTGAATAAAAACTTGAAGTTTAACTTTTAACTCA
>SFBL01000227.1 GCA_007095785.1 Microcystis aeruginosa Ma_SC_T_19800800_S464 | reverse complement strand
ACTACAGGAAGTTCCTACTGGTATGACCAGGTAGTCTTTTCCAAGAATAATATCTATGGGGATAGTGATGATATTACAGTTATTAGCTATGAATATATCTCTAGTAGCAACGGACTACCTTTAGAACCCAATGAAACCTATACAGTAAATCGTACAGTTACCTTACCTAGTAGTGCAGTAGGAAGTGGCTATTTGCTATTTAAGACAGATGCTTATAACTACCAAACAGAATCAAACGAAAACGATAACGTTTATGCTCAAGCGATTGATATTGCTGTACCCAATTTAATTATTGCTGAAGTAACAGCACCGACTACCGCTACTGCTGGTCAGAGTATTACTGTATCTTGGACGGGGAAAAATGACGGTTCTGTTACTACAGGAAGTTCCTACTGGTATGACCAGGTAGTCTTTTCCAAGAATAATATCTATGGGGATAGTGATGATATTACAGTTATCAGTTATGAATATATTCATAGTGGCTACGGACTACCTTTAGAACCCAATGAAACCTATACAGTAAGTCGTACAGTCAGCTTACCTAGTAGTGCAGTAGGAAGTGGCTATTTGCTATTTAAGACAGATGCTTATAACTACCAAACAGAATCAAACGAAAACGATAACGTTTATGCTCAGGCGATTGATATTGCTGCACCCAATTTAATTATTACCAGTGGGACTGCGCCTAGTAATGGTATTTTAGGGCAATCCATATCAGTTTCGTGGACAGTGTTGAACAACGGTACAGTTTCTGCTGATGCTGATTGGTATGATTCAGTTTATCTGTCTAATGATCAGACTTGGGATAGTGGAGATACATGGATTACCGCTTTCTGGGAAGCCGCAAGAAGTCCCCTTGCCGCTAATACCAGTTATACAGACACCCAAAATATTACCATTCCTAGTAATGCAGGAACTGGTGATAAATATTTGATCTTTGTTACAGATCAATACTCTTACTCCTACAACAACCAACAAGGAGAAACGAACGAAAACGATAATACTTATGCTGTTCCTATCACTTTAGGTGCGCCAGACTTAATTATATCTGGAGCAACTGCACCCAGTAGTGGGGTGGTGAATGGAGCGATCAATGTATCATGGACGGTGAAAAATCAGGGTACGACAGATGCACCGGCGGATTGGTATGATGTTATCTACCTCTCTCCTGATAATATCCCCGGCAATGGCAATGATAGTTACATTGCTGAACAATATATAAGCACTCAAACACCCTTAGCCGTAAACGGTACATACACGATCAATCGCAGTATTAACTTACCCAATGTTACACCAGGAAATTATTACATCTTTTTCCGCGCTGATGCCTATAATTATCAAGGGGAAACTAACGAAAACAACAACTATAGTCAGGCCATTGCCATTACTATTGGTGCGCCGGATTTAATTGTTAGTAATGCTACTGCACCAGAATCAGGAGCATTAGGGGAAACAGTCAGCCTTTCTTGGACAGTACAGAACCAGGGAACAGTAGAAGCTCCCGCCGATTGGACTGATTATATTTACTGGTCAAGTAATGATACTTATGACGGTTCTGATACCTTCATTACCAGTATTTCAGCCGCCGCACAAACTCCGGTTGCTGCTGGCGGAAGCTATAGCAAAACCCAAAATATTACCTTACCCAATCAAATAAACTTCGTTGGCAATGGTTACTTAATTGTCCGAGCAGATGGCAATAATGCACAGGGAGAAACCAACGAAAATAATAATAATCTTGCCACTCCTATCCGCATAGATGCACCAGATTTAATTGTCTCAAATGCTACTGCACCCGCATCGGTAACTATAGGTGCAACGATTAGCGTTACTTGGGATGCGAAGAATCAAGGTACAGTTGCGGCTAATGCTGATTGGTATGACAGGGTTGTGATTTCTACTGACCAAATCTTCGGTAATAGCGATGATACTTATCTGACAGAAGTTTGGCAAGGTTCATTTACTCCCCTAGCAGCCGGAGCAACCTATAGCCGCACCCTCAATGTTACCTTACCCAGTACCGCTACTGGCGATCGCTATTTACTCTTCAAAGCTGACAACTATAATTATCAAGGGGAGACAGACGAAAACAATAATGTCTATTCCCTACCGATTAATATTTCCGCTTCCGACCTCCAAGTTACTGCTACCAATGCTCCGACAAGTGCCATTTTAGGGGAAACAGTTGAATTAACTTGGACTGTCACTAATAACGGTACGGGAGCAGCCAGTCAGGATTGGTACGATCGAGTTTACCTCTCTAGCAATCAAACTTTAGATAGCAATGATGTTCAAGTTACGTCCGAATGGGTCTCCAGTCAAACTCCCTTAGCTGCGGGAGCGAGTTATACCATCAGCAAGAACGTTACCCTACCTAGTTTTACCCCGGGTAATCAATATTTACTCTTTGTTGCTGATCGAGACAATTATCAAGGGGAAATCAACGAAAATAATAACCTCGCTGCGGTTGCTATCAGTTTAACTGCTCCCGATTTAATTGTTTCTAATGCTTCCGTACCTGCAACCGGAACAGTCGGTAAGAGTATTGAAGTTTCTTGGACAGTACAAAACCAAGGTACAAGCGCCGCTCCCACTGATTGGTCTGATCGCATTTACCTCTCCAACGATGCTATTTTTGATGCTAATGCTGACACTTACATCACCCAAGAATTAATCTCCACCCAAACACCATTAGCCGCCGGTGCAAGTTACAGCATTACTCGCAATATCAACCTCCCCAACTTTGCCACAGGAAACCGTTATCTAATATTTGTCGCTGATGGTTCGGGAGGTCAAGGGGAAACTAACGAGACTAACAATACTCGCGCTGTCGCTATCAATTTGAATGCTCCTGACTTAGTAGTAAGCGATATTACCGCACCAGTTGAAACTCTATCAGGACAACCAATTGAGATCAATTGGACTGTCAAAAACCAAGGAGCGACAACCGCCGAAGGAACTTGGTATGATTATGTGTATTTAGTTAATACGGCGACCAATGCAACCCAGTATGTCGGAATTTTTGAATATTCGGGTAGTTTGGCTGCTGGAGCCTCCTTAAATCGTACTCAATCCTACAGCGTTCCCCTCAGTTTAACTGGTAATTATCGAGTCGTTGTGACGACGGATTATTACGGACAAATTGCTGAAGGAACGCAGAACGAATCGAACAATACTACTACAGATGATCGCCCGATTTCCCTACAACTTGCTCCGGTTCCTAATCTACAAGTTACTGGGGTAACTGCACCATCGACCGCTTTTTCCAGTCAAGAAACCGTCGTACAATGGACAGTTAAAAATGTCGGTACTGGTGCCACTAATGCGCCTGTTTGGTATGATCGAGTTTATTTGTCCCTCGATACTACTTATGACGATACTGATACCTATCTAGGAGAAGCAGTTAATCCTAGTTATCTCAACCCGAATGATAGTTATAGCAACAGCTTAACCGTAACCCTACCTCGCGGTATTGATGGCAATTACTATTTCCTCGTACAAGCTGATGTTTATAACTACGTTACCGAAGTTGGTAATGAAGGGGATAATTGGGGTTCTGGTGGGCCGACGGATGTTAATTTAACCCCACCTCCCGATTTACAAGTAACGGCGGTTAATGCGCCTAATGGAGCTTTCTCAGGACAGCCGATGAACCTGAGTTGGACTGTCACTAATGCTGGTACAGGACGTACTTTAGAAACAGCTTGGTATGATCGGGTGTTTATGTCGGCGGATGCAACTTTAGATGCAGGCGATCGCAATTTAGGTACTTTTTACCATAGTGGTGCGTTAAATGCCGGTGCAAATTATACCGGTTCAGCAACAGTTAATTTACCCATTGGTGTGGCGGGAAGTTTCTTCTTCTTTGTCCAAAGTGACATCTACAACAACGTTTATGAACACGTTTTTGAGAATAATAATAGTGGCTACGACACCACAGCAACGAACATTACCCTAACGCCGCCACCAGATTTAGAGTTTGAATCCTTAACAATTCCGAACAATGCTCGTTCTGGTAGCAATTTAAATATCAATTACCGAGTCACTAACTTTGGAGCCACAGAAACCCCGAATTATTATTGGACTGATACCTTCTATCTTTCCAGCGATAATCAACTAAATACGGCAACGGATATTAATTTGGGTAGTGTCGGCCAGTATGGCATTCTTTATCCAGGTGATGGTTATGATCGTACCGCTAACTTTGCCTTACCCAATACCTTAACTGGCACCTACTACGTCTTTGGTGTGACCGATAGCGGCGATCAAGTATTTGAATTAGATAATGTTAATAACGTCACTCAAAGTATCAATCAAGTACAAATTGTTTCCCAACCGGCGGATTTAGTTGTTACTGACGCAGTTATTCCGACTACGGGAGAAGCTGGTAAGGCGATTTCCGTGCAATGGACAGTGAAAAACCAGGGAACTGGGGATACCATTGTTAACAGTTGGAGCGATCGCCTTGTAGTTTCTAACGATGGGGTTTTAGGGGATGCAGATGATCTTACCCTCGCCAACTTCACCCGCACCGGACTTTTAGCTCCCAATAGTACCTACAGTCGGACTGAAAGTGTTATTTTACCCTTTACCTTAGAAGGCAATTATCAACTATTTGTCGTCACTGATTCGGCTAATAGCGTTTATGAAGGTAGCAATGAGGGAAATAATGCCTCTAGTGCTTTTCCCCTCACCATCTCTCGTGATACTCCCGATCTCCAAGTTACTAGCATTACTCTGCCAAATACTGTAACTCCCGGACAGCCGCTGACCCTCAATTGGACGGTGGCGAATTTGGGGGTAGGACGTACTAATAGCAATTATTGGTACGATCGAGTTTATTTGTCTTTAGATAAAAATGTCAGCGGTGATGACATTAATTTAGGGTCGGTTTATCGTTCAGGAGCCTTAGAACCATCAGCAAGTTATAGTGCCACGGGTACTTTCTCACTTCCTGTTAATTTGAACGGTAGTTACTATGTTCTGGTGCAAACTGACCGGGATAATAACGTTATTGAAGGGGCATTTGAGAATAATAACGTTTTAGCCAGCGATAGTAGCAGTGGAGGCGGTTCGGGAACCGGAAGCCTACCGATTACCCCCGCTCCTTCTGCTGATCTTGCCGTTACTTCTGTCGATGCGCCGGAACAGGGAATTGCCGGACAATCTCTGAGTTTAACTTGGACGGTTGTTAATAATGATGCCAATACGGGTCAAAATTGGTATGATGCTGTTTATCTATCCCGCGATCAAGTGTTTGATCGCAACAGCGATATTTATTTAGGCTATCGCAACCATACGGGTGGATTAAATGCAGGAGATAGTTATACTGCAAATCAATCTTTTAATATACCGCGAGGCTTAGGGGGACGTTTTTACGCCTTCGTGGTGACGGACGGCGGTAATGCTGTTTATGAACGGTTAGGAGAGATCAATAATGTTAATTATGACGGATTCTCGACGGAAATAATCATTCCTCCGCCATCAGATTTAGTTGTTACCAATATTAATGTTCCTGCTAGTGGGATTCTCGGAGAAAGCATTAGTATTAACTATACTGTCCAGAACCAAGGGACAGAGTCTGCTTACGGGAGTTGGACAGATTCCATTTATCTCTCAAGCGATACCCAATGGGATATTGGGGATGCGTTAGTCGGACAGGTAGATCCTTCCGGTGATGTGGCCGCAGGTGCAAGTTATACTAGAACACTCAATGGCAGGATTCCAGGGGTGAATTTAGGTAATTACCATGTTATCGTTCGCAGTGATATTCGTAATCAAGTTCCTGAAGTTAACGAGGGGAATAATACAGGAGTTTCTAGTGGTTTAGTTACCCTAGATGTAGAAGCACTAACTCTAGATACACCTGACACCGGTAATTTAGGACAGGGACAATCGATTTATTATCGCTTCAATGCTACCGCCGGACAAGCTATTCTTCTTAAGTTAGATAGTAGCAATAATCAATCCTTTAACGAACTTTATGTGCGCTATGGGAAAACGCCTACGCGAGGACAGTTTGACCTGACTACAGTACAACCCTTCAACGCGGATCCAGAAATTGTAATTCCCATTGAACAAACAGGAACTTATTATGTCTTAGCTTATGGGGATCAGGTTAGTGGTTCTCCTAGTTATCAAATTTTGGCTCAAGATATTCCTTTCTCAATTACAGAGGTAGATACTGACACTATTGGTAATTTTGGTGAAGCTACCCTGGAAATTCGTGGCGCAAGATTTTCTACCGATACGACATTCCAACTCCTGGCCGCTGATGGTAGTCTCATCACCGCCGAGAATATCTATCTAGAAAATTCTACTCTAGCCTACGCGACCTTCGACCTCTTTAATGAAACCTTGGGGCTGTATGACGTTCAAGCAAACCAGGGTAATAGCACTGCACGGTTAGAGGATGTCATCACGGTTCAAGATGCGAGTGGTTTCGACTTGGATTCCAATATTACAGGGCCAGAGGAAGTCCGTCCGAACCGCAATTATCGCTTTAATGTTAACTATGGCAATACGGGGGATACGGATGCGATCGCTCCTCTGTTGATTATTGAAAGTGTTACCAATACCCAAGCAGGAACGACTTTAAATGGGCTGAATTCCGGTGCGCCATTGCATTTATTGGGTGTGAGTAACGAAGGCCCACAGGGGATTTTGCGACCGGGGGATCTCAATGTTCTGCCTGTATATTTTAATAGCAACACTGATCCCATTGAGTTTCAGGTTCGGAGTTACGATGCTAAGGATGAGACCGTCATTAACTGGAATAGTCTTGAAGCATCGGTTCGTCCGGATGGGTTAACAGAAGCTCAATGGAATAGCTTCTTTGGCGAGATTACTGCACGAGTTAAGACCTATGGTGGGTACGTCAAGTTAATCAACGATATGTCTGAGGAACTCTCAGGCGATGGAGACCTCCTCTATGACGTACGAGACTTGTTCGCTCGGATGTACGAAAAGAACCCTGTTTACGTTGGGCCAAATCAAACCCTCTCAGGGCAACTGCTTAATGCAGAGACTGGGCTGCCTGTAGTTGGCGTTCAGATGGGACTATACCATAAACAAACCACTCAACTAGGCGCAACAACCACTACTGATGTTAATGGGAATTTCACCTTTACAGGGCTTGAAGGAAATAATAATTATCAATTGGTTCTCCAAGGAGAATACTTCGATAATGATCGTGATGGAGAGGTAGATCTTCTTCAGTCACCCCATTACATTGTGCCGCTTGGACAGGATGTTAGTGGAGTTCAGGTCTATACCTATCAAGCTCCAATTCCTACCACCCAAGATATAGCCCCCTCTTTGGTGGTTGATAGCACAGGAGTTTCGCACGTTATTTGGGAACGCAACGGAGAAATCTGGCATTCCTACTTCAATGGTAGTGAGTGGGTTGATGCGGCTGCTATTCCCGGGGTTTCTGGCAATAAATTCCAAATTCAAGCTGCTCCTAATCTGATTGACAATAAAGACCCTGGTTTGCTGGTAACTTGGCAAAATCTGGGTTCGGAGGTCAATGGATCGGAAATTTACTATGCAGTGGGTCGAGCCAAAACGGAAGGAGGATATCAATGGTCTGATCCGGTTGCCCTGACCAACAATGCAATTGCCGACGATAACCCCAGTGTGATCATTACCGATAGCGGTGATCCCCTGGTGGTTTATCAACGATCAGACGACTCCATCGACGATGATACCGACCTGTACTACGACATCTTGAATATTCAGTCCAATGATTTGATCTGGTCCACCGATATCTCCATCGATGACCTGATTAGTCTGTTACGGGAAGAAGGCTATGAAATTACCCCAGAAGAAGCTCAAGATCTACAAACGTTAGCAACTCAGACTGTTGGTTTTAGTATTGCTTTCCAAGCTAAACTGCTGACAGGGGGACAAGCGAGCTGAGCAAGCTTACTAGGAATTATTATTAATAAGCGAGATATGGTGCGGCGAACTTTTTCGAGCTAAAACCATGAAAAGCTTATGATATATGGATTTCAGCCTTCTTGTCCCCCTGTCAGGCTAAACTGCCCACCCTCAGCAAAATTCGCTTCCCCGATGAGGTCAAGGCCGAACTCAAAGCCGAGGGATCCTTTAACATCGACTGTGTGGCGAAATTTGCTGGTAAAGGGTCATTGCAGCTAGAATTAACGGGATCTAAAGCTCCCGTCGGAGTCAAGGTCGCTGGAGAATTTGCCTACGGGGAAACCTGGAAGACCAACAAGAAAGAGTGTATCTACATCTTCGATAAAGCTACAGGTTCAGGGGGAGCCAGCGTCACCCTAGAATTTAAACAATCTCTGACGGAATTGGCCATCAAACTGCTGCCCCCAGGGGCGAGTATTCTGGGGGCCTTGGTCATTGCAATATTAGAGAAAAAATTTGGCTTGCAGTCCGATTTTGGGATCAGTGTTAAAGGCAGCCTCTTTGGTAACGTCATTTGGGAAAATGCGCCTCCGCTTCAGCAAATTCTGCCTGATAGTGGCAGTTATACCGTCAACATTGCTGCTGGTCCCTACGGCAAGATTAAGCGGGGTGATGATGAGGTCAAAATTTACGGCAATATCGGCACAAAAGTGGATGTCTGGCCAAAATTTGATGTCAAGGAAGTCTTCGGGGAACTGGGCATCGATATCAAGTTTGGCTGGCGTAAATACACCTATAAGTACCTGCCGAGTACAGAAGTTACAGTCTTTGGGGATGAACTGGGATCTGGATTGCTCCCCAGCAGCAACGATCCGTCTGAGTTTGTCTTTGAAGTGGTTTATGACCCCAGTGGCATTATCGGAACTACCAACGTTTATGGCGATAATCACGTCTGGCTCTTCGTCTTAATTGATTAGTTCGCTCTAGAGCAAAAACAATTGACAAAAATCGCTAAATGCCTTTCTATATAAGGGTTACATCCCTTATAACCCCCGTCCATTGCATAACACAAACCGAAGAACCTCACGTCTTTAGTGACGTTAACACCAACATCCTGAACGATAGTGAGGTGTCTTTAGTCAAAGGTGATGATAGTAACATCTTCATGATCTGGACACAGGATAATAATCCTACTTTAAGTCAAGAAGGATCATCCATTTATACCGCTTTATTCGATGGAATCCAATGGAATACTCCTCTACAACTACCTGAAAGTAAGGGTTATAACAGCGACCCTGTTCTGGCCTTCGACAATAACGGTAAGCTCTTAGCCATTTGGTCTATGGCTGATTCAAGCGGTATTAACGAAAATTCAACTCCAGAACAGGCACTAGAAGCTGAATCAGCTAGCGACATCGTCTATTCCCTCTATAGTGATGGTAACTGGTCTAGCCCCTTCACCGACCTATCCCGTGCTGGTAGCGATGATCGCCTAGCGATCACAAAGTCGGCTGATGGTAGCCTCATCCTGACTTGGGTTAACCAAGACAGTAATGGTCTAGATAGCTTGCTGGTGTCCTTCTGGGACGGAAGCAGTTGGTCAACGGCACAATCTCTGACTCTGGGGCGCATTGTTGATCGGCCTGCTTTAAGTCTGCTGAATAATCAAGAGGCTCTCTTCTGGACAGAAGATATTGATCCCAGTCCTAGCATCACCACAGCGCAGATTTACTATAGCGTTTTTAACGGCACTTGGTCACAGAAAATCTTGTTTAACCCCACTGTTGCCATTGCTCCCTCTGAAGCCGCCAGTTCTGCACCTATCACCCCCTCTCTCTTCCCTGTAGGTAGTTTTACTCCCCCCGAAAAATGCTGCGAGTGTAAGCCAGGTGATAAGGACTGTGATGATCCCCCGTACAAACCCCCTGTTCGTCGCCCCAGTGATCCCAATGACATCCTCGGTCCCGAAGGCTTTGGCGAAGATCGTTGGATCGACACTGATGAACCCCTCCGCTATACCATTCGCTTTGAAAATGTCGCCACTGCCACTGCCCCCGCTCAAGAGGTATTCATCACCCAACAACTTGATGCCGACCTCGATTGGCGTACCTTCCGAGTTGATGATTATGGCTGGAGTGGTGCTGTCTATGAATTAGAAGGTAATCGAGCCTTCCATAGCACCCGCATTGACTTAACTGAAACCCAGGGTTTCTATGTAGATATTGCTGCCACCATTGATACCCTCACAGGTATTGCGACCTGGCGCATCAGCACCGTTGATCCCACCACAGGAGAAGCCCCTCTAGACGCACAACAGGGATTCCTACCCACCAATGACGAAAACGGACGTGGTGAAGGTTTTGTAACCTATAGCATCCGACCTAAATCTACCGCAAAGACGGGGGATGTCATTGACGCTGAAGCCGAAATTATTTTCGACACCGAAGAACCCATTAAAACCCCGCCCATCTTCAACACCCTCGACACAGACAAACCCACTAGCCAAATCAATAGCCTGCCAGAAACGACCGATAATCCCCAATTTCTCGTCAGTTGGACGGGAAGCGACACCGGTTCCGCTTTAGCCAACTACACCATCTATGTTTCTGACAACGGCGGTGACTATACCCCCTGGTTAACCAATAGCACCCTGACCGAATCCATCTACCAAGGACAACTGGGGCATACCTACCGATTCTATGCCCTCGCCACCGATAATGTTGGGAATACCCAAGAAATTCCCACCACAGCCCAAGCCACCATTCGAGTCACGGGTGGAGTGGGGACTATCGGCGACTTTGTTTGGCTTGATGCTAACGCCGACGGTATTCAAAACCCCGGAGAATTAGGAATTGCCAACGTAACAGTCAAACTTTACGACAACGCCAACACGCTTATTGCCACTGCGACTACCGACGCAACGGGTTCCTATAACTTCGACAACATCACTTCGGGTGAGTATTACCTCGAATTTACCGCTCCTGAAGGCTATCTACTCAGCCCATTAAACCAAGGCAGTGACGACACACTGGATAGCGATGTTGACCCTTCCACCACTAAAACCGCTAACTTTGCGGTCAATGCAGGAGAAAATCTCTCTTGGGATGCCGGTCTGTATCAATTAGCAAGCATTACCGGTCAAACCTGGAACGATGTCAACGGCGATGGCGTTAAACAATCCACTGAAATAGGCTTGTCGGTTTGGACTGTCTATTTAGATACTAACAATAATGGGCAACTTGACACGGGAGAAACTTCCACTCAAACCGATATTAACGGTAACTACACCTTTAATGATCTACGTCCAGGAACCTATACTGTTGCCCAAATTGTCCGGGACGGTTGGCAACAAACCTATCCTATTTTCAGCGTCAGTACCACCGGCTCTAGCGTTTCTTTAGCCATTCCCAACTTAGATTTCATTGTTCCTTTCACCGACGGACCAACGGAACTCAACTTCAGCACCAGCAACTACACAGTTACAGAAGACGGAACCGCCATCACTGAAATTATCATCATCCGTAGCGGAAACCTCACAGGAACAGTCACAGCCACCCTAACCTTTAGCGATGGAACCGCCAAAGGTTGCGCTTGCGCCGCTAGTTCAATTAACAACGATTTTAACCACAATCCCATTACCATTACCTTCGCCGAAAACGAAATCAGTAAAGTCATTCCCGTCCAAA